>JAQGHT010000272.1 GCA_028291565.1 Planctomycetaceae bacterium
TCCGCGCCAGTGGCTGGGTTTCTAAATCTGTTAAACACGAAATCCGTGACAATTTTCTGAAAGCTCTGGCGGCCGGACATGAACTCTATCCCGGCATTGTCGGTTATGAAGACACCGTCATCCCAGAGATCAACATCGCCTTGTTGTCCGGGCATGACATGCTGTTTTTGGGTGAAAAAGGGCAAGGGAAAAGTCGGTTGATGCGAACTCTGGTTCGTTTTCTGGACGAATACATTCCCTATATCAATCTGCCGGAAGCTCCACTGCACGATGACCCGTTGGCCCCCATCACCAAGGTCTGCCGGGAATTCCTCGAGAAAACTCCTGCGGATCAGGTGCCGATTGCCTGGTGGCACCGGGATCAAAGATATGTGGAACGCCTTGCGCCAGGGACAAAATTCGCCGATATCATTGGTGAAATCGACCCCGCGAAACTCGCCGGCGGCACCAGCATGTCGGCGGAAGAGGCGTTACATTTCGGGTTGATTCCGCGGATGCATCGCGGCGTCTTCGCAATGAACGAACTGCCGGAACTCGATGAATTGGTGCAGGTCGGATTGTTCAATATTCTGGAAGAACGCGATGTCCAGATTCGCGGTTATCCCGTCCGATTTGATATTGATGTGCTGATTCTCTTCTCAGCGAACCCTGCTACCTACAACCGCAGTGGCAAGGTGATTCCGCAGTTGAAGGACCGCATCGGTTCGGTGATCCACACGCATTATCCGCGTGATCGCGAGCAGGGAATTGAGATCCTGGTTCAAGAGTCCGGCCTGGATCTGGACGGCGATTTCCCCGTCGTCGTACCCCACTTCATGCTGCAGATTATTGAAGAAATCAGTATCTGTGCCCGGAAATCGAAATTCATTGATCAGCAGTCTGGTGTCAGCGCTCGATTCAGCCTGGCCAACTATCGGACAATGGTAGGAAGCGCCCGCCATCGCGGTGCGAGACTGGGTGAGAAACCCGCAGTGCCGCGAATTAGTGACCTGGGACATCTTTATTCGTCGTCACTCGGCAAGCTGGAACTCGATTTGATGGGCAGCCATCAAATGTCGGAGCGTCAGGTACTGGACGCGATCATCGCCGAAGCCATCCGGCATGTGTTTGAAGAGTATGTTGGCAAACACGGCTTGGAAGAGATTGCCAAGATTTTTAGTGAAGGTGTCAAACTCGAGGTCGGTGATTTATTACCTTCCAGTCATTATGCGGACCGACTCAAACGAGTCCCCCCGGCCTGGGAGAAGGCGTTCGAAGTCAACTCGTCGAGTTCCCCGCAAATGCGAGCTTCCTGCGTAGAATTCGTGCTCGCAGGATTGTATTCCACCGATCAGATTTCCAGGTCCCAACATCACGGCAAAATTCGCTATGAGACGTAAGTGAGAGAGCAATGACATTCGAACCGGGGCGAACTCCAGTTGGCCATTTTTCTCGGCGGTAATGAAATGGCAGTGGCCCCACCAAGTTACGCCGTGAAGGATTTTCGTGTGGCGCGTTCCGCGTCGCTGAAATCGTGAGATTTCGGGTTGAACACGTGGATCGGTCCGAATTCTCATGAATTCAGCGACGAAGAGCCTTCGTGGCGTCGCTCACCAGGGCGAGCCCCGGGGCGTGGAATCTACAAATGAGGGAACGTCATGTCAGATCCTGACCCGAAGCCACTTGGTGGTGTAATTCATACCTATCAAAAGTATGATCCTGCGGAGTTCCCCAGCCCGACTCAACCACCGCCCGACATGGTCTCCGGCGCGTTCGAACATATGCTCATGTACGGCGATATGAGCCAGTTCTCGGAAGAAGATCTCGCCAAGGCCATCAAGCTCGATATCAGCCAAATCAAGGGTTTCGGTCCGAGCATCGAATCACTCAAACGGAAATTGCTGGAACGAAAGCGGAAGATCCTCGAGACCTACGAAACGGGTCGCGTTCAAAAAACGGCCGAGCGGGCATTCATTGAACAGACTGGCAAGACGCATCCGCCGGGTAAACTCGCCGAGGAATTTCAGAAAGCCGTCAAGGAAGAACAACTGCGAGATCTTGAGCGGTTGTGGTATCGAGCGGGTGACGACCGTTCCAAATTCGCCGGCCAGCTGGTACAGCTGGTCGAACGCCTGGGCGAAAAATATCAGATCGACCAACTGGCTCGAAAGTATGATTTTACCGGCCGCAAGTTCCTGACCGTGGACGAGGCACTGGATGTCAAACGCGAACTCGAGAAAATCGACAAGCTGTTGAAGCAGCTGGAAGAAGCGGCCAAGAACGCGCAGTTGTATTTCATCGATATGGAAGAATTGTCAGAATATGCCAGCCAGCAGGACATGGACGAGTTGTCCCAGATCCAGCAACAGATCGCCGAGCAGTTGCGGCATATGGCGGAGCAACAGGGCCTGCAGAAAGACCGCAACGGGTATCAGTTAACACCGCAGGCGTATCGGCTGTTTCAAGGCCGGTTGCTGGAGCGGATCTTCAGTCAATTGCAGTCTTCTCGAACCGGACGGCACTCGGGACCGATTCTGGGCGACGGTGCGGTCGAGCTTCAATCAACCAAGGAGTACGAATTTGGCGACTCATTGACGAATATGGATATTCCCGCGTCACTCGTCAACGCCATGCTCCGGGGCGGCTCGCAATTGCCAATCCGCATGAAGACGGACGATATTGTCATCCATCGGACGCGAAATAATCCCAAATGCGCCACATCCGTATTGCTCGATATGAGCGGGTCGATGCGGTATGGCGGTTTGTACATGAATGTGAAGCGAATGGCCCTGGCGCTGGACGGCTTGATCCGGCGCGAATACCCGGGCGATTTCCTGCAATTCATCGAAATGTATTCAATTGCCCGACAGCGTCACGCCAGTGAAATTGTCACGCTGCTGCCCAAGCCGGTGACCATTTTTGATCCCGTGGTCCGGCTGCGGGCCGACATGAGCCGCCCCGAATTGAGTGAAGAGGACCTGCCTCCGCACTTCACGAATATCCAACATGCGTTACAATTGGGCAGACAGTTCCTGCAAGCTCAAAACACGCCCAACCGCCAGATCATCCTCATCACCGACGGCCTGCCGACAGCTCACTTTGAAGGTAAGCACCTGTTTTTCCTGTATCCACCTGACCCCAGGACGGAAGCCGCAACACTCCGGGAGGCTCAAATGTGCAAGCGTGAAGGCATCGTGATTAACATGTTTCTGCTCGCGAGCGCCTCTCAATCCCAGGAGGATATTCGCTTCGCGCATAAACTGGCGGAACAAACCAAGGGACGTGTCTTTTTCACGGCCGGCCGGGATTTGGATCGCTATGTCGTCTGGGATTATGTCAACCGGCGCAAGCAGATCATTTCGTAAATGGAATGCGATCCATTCAGGCTGCTTTAACGGTGATGCTGCAGCAGGTTCGTCAGGCTGCTGGTGGTGCTGATGCCGGGTAATCGGTCCATAAATTCTACTTTACCGCAGTACTCGGCACCGATGATTTTGACGTCCCGGTAATCCGAACCGATCAGATAGAGATTCGGCCGAACAATCGACAGCAGTTGTTCCACGGTTTCGTCTTCGAAGACGATCGACAGATCGGCGGCCGACATGCAATGCGCCACGGCGCGTCGCACAGCCGCACGTTGAAGTGGCCGGCCAGGTCCCTTGTGGCGGGTGATCCATTGGTCTGGATTGAGCGCGATGACCAGCCGCTCGCCTCTTCGCCGAGCCTCGGAAAACAACTCCAGATGTCCCTCATGCAGGACATCAAAGCAACCATTGGTAAACACGATGCTTCGAGTTTCGCGCCGCCATTCGTCGCACAACGTCTGCAATTCTTCGTAGGTCAAATCGGGTGGACACCAGCCCTTGCGAATTGCCGAAAGCCGTTCATCGGATAAGTTCATGGTCATCGCTCGTGGATTGCAAGAAGTCGAACTTAAAACGAAGCAAGTGCTGTGCCAAGGCTTAGCGAGTGCGTCCTCCGGTTGATCGAGATGCTGGTGAGCTTGGAATAATAGGGGCGCAAAGCATTCGGAGCATCTCAAAGAACGAAACAGGGTCAGGTGGATCAAAGCTCAATTTTCGACTGGACTGTCGAAAGTTGAACCCTGATCCACCTGACCCCTTCGCGATTTCATGAACCGGCTAGTTCATACGAACCGGTTTTACTGATGGAAGAAGCAGTCAGGCCCCTTCACCGTGTAGTAAGGATATTGAACGACGCCCGGCATGGCATTCGGATTAGGATAGCTCAGGCCTTGTGGGACAACGTATTGGAATTTGGAACTCGTGGGCGGCGCGCAGAACTGATGTCCGAATCCGTTCGGATCGCAATTGTAGCCCTGGGCGGCCGGATCCATCTGCATGTCGTTGTAATATTGGTCGTTATTCGTGTATTGCACCTGCTGGATCCGCTGACCGCGCGGTTGGGTCCGATAGCCATCAGGCGATTGGGCACGCGTCAACGACGTTCCACTGGCGCAACCTGACATCAAAACCAACACGAGGCCGGCCAAGGCCGCCTTGATCGACGTATGTTCCATAATTCGTCCTCCCTGACCGGCGTGGTCGCTGTATTTGACGGCAGTTTGCCTGCAACTTCCCTGAAACATACCGGGTGCGGTATGGTTTCTGGCAGGTTCGCATCGAATGGAAATCATTCTCCCATGAAGCATATATCGGCACGCCAGCGGCAAAAGGCAAAGAATCCTCACGGATTATGCGACTGGATTATCGATCAGAATCCATTCGTCTTGCACACTCAGCCCGATCCCGATAAATTAACACCGTGTCGGTCAAGGATGCGACACGAAATTTGAATGCTTTGAATTGATCGAAATGGCGACTGAGCTGTCAGGCTGAGTTCCACGCGGATCGCCTTTCAGAGTGGTCGAGTTTGTTGACGTAAGGCTTTGATTTTCAATGCCTTAGCAGTAGTGACTCCCAGCCAAGGAGTGCCTGGAGTGTTTGTTGCGGCTTCGACACGTTGTTTTTCAGATTACAGTTTTTGGGATGCCTGTCGGCAGTTGGTCGACCTCGAATACGAAAAGATTGAGATTTGGCTCGACGAGAACAGTGAGCATCTCAAGCCATCCGAAGTCGCGGCCAATCCCGAGGGGTTTCTGGCTCGCTACCGGGAGCACACGCGCCTCACGGCGGTGGCGTTTTGTCTGGCCACGGATGTCGATGAAGCGACATTCACTACGCTATCCAAGATTGCCAAGCAGCTGAGAATCACTCAGATCACTCTTGAAGCCTCGCCCTTGGGGACACCTTTCAATGCGGAAATCGACCGCCTGAAGAGTTTCCTGAAGATTGGCAGCCAGGACGGAATTCGGGTCTCAATTACCACCAAGACGGGTAAGTTGACCGAAGATCCGAGAACTGCGGTCGAGTTGTGCCAGTCCACGCCGGGACTGGGCTTGACCCTCGATCCCAGCTACTACTTGTGTGGTCCGCACAAGAATGTGACATACGAGCCGCTCTTTGCTTATACGTATCACGTTCATCTGCGTGACTCCACGCCCGAGCAGCTTCAAGTGCGCATCGGCTTGGGCGAAATCGATTACAGCCGCATGATCAGCCAATTGGAGCGGACCGATTACAAGCGTGCCTTGTCGGTAGAATTGCTCCCTGAAATGATGGATCCGTCGCATCGACCCATCGAACTCCGCAAAATGCGATTGCTGTTAGAGAGTCTGTTGTAATTCAACTTCAAGACTTGCGTCTCGGGCTTGATTCCGCAATCGAATCATCCGGGCCAGCCGTGACAATTTCTGAGGAGCGTCCGGCGTAAGCCAACGCTCGCCAGGAACTATTCGGACGCGATTAGGTCTCCAAAACTGAGATTTGAAGACCTGCCCGCTCTCCTTTCAATAGACTTTCTTCGACTTTGTTGCCGTTGGATCGCATCGGGGCTAGGATTCTGGTTTGGAATTCCAAACGATTCTGGTCCTCCCGTGTCAGCGATCTGGCGTTCGGCCGGGTGCCGCATCCAACTTGTCAGGAATATTGTGTCGCGCTTGAATGTGCAGTTGAATCGATTGCGGCTGGCAAATCCGATCCTGGTGGCTTCGGGAACGTTTGGTTACGCCGGTGAAATGACCGCGTTCGCGAACTTCTCAGTCCTCGGCGGTGTCATCCCCAAGACCATCACGCCGCAGCCCAGAGCTGGGAATCCAACGCCCCGAACTGTCGAAACCGCCAGCGGAATGCTCAATTCGATTGGCTTGGATAATGATGGGCTGGAAGCCTTCATTTCCAAGCATCTCGATTACCTGTTGTCACTCGGCACAGCGGTCATCGCCAATATCGCGGGTTCCAACGCCGACGAGTTCGTCGAAATGGCGGCTCGATTGAGTCAATATGACAAGCTGGCGGCCATCGAATTGAATATTTCGTGTCCGAATGTCAGTCATGGCGTCGATTACGGCACCGACCCCGCCAAGACAGCTGACGTCGTCAGCAAAGTTCGTGCGGCGAGTTCGCTCCCAATCATCGCCAAGCTGACACCCAATGTGACGAACATCGTGCAGATTGCGCAAGCGGCTGCTGATGGGGGTGCGGATGCGGTTTCGCTGGTGAACACATTCCAGGGTATGGCGATCAACTGGCGGAAACGAAAGCCGGTTCTCGGAAACATCATCGGCGGCCTGAGCGGACCGGCCATCAAACCGCTGGCGCTGCGGATGGTGTGGCAGGTCGCGAAAAAGGTGCAAATTCCAATCATCGGCGTGGGCGGAATCAGTAATATCGACGACGTGATGGAATTCCTGGTTGCAGGGGCTTCGGCAGTCCAAATCGGGACAGCGAATTTCTTCGACCCCACACTCGCGACGCGGTTGGTGGGTCAATTGGACGAACTGTTAGCCCAGGAAGGGTTGCAGAACGTGTCGGAAATCGTCGGGACATTGAAGACGCCGTAGAGTCATTCCGCCGGTCAGGTTGTTCCGCGCACGATCAAGAATGAGACGTTGATCGCGGGGAACAGTGTTGAAAAACACTCATTCGTGACCGCGAACAGTAAAAAACGCGCACGATCAAGAATGAGACGTTTGATCGCGGGGATCAGTGTTGAAAAACACTCATTCGTGGCCGCGAACAGTAAAACTACTGCTGCTTTGGCAATCGATTCAGAGAATCACACATGCGAGTTTTGTCTGGAATTCAACCCACTGGCCGATTTCATTGGGGCAATTATTTCGGAGCCATCCAGCAATACATTGCGCTGCAGGACAATCAACAGGCGTTTTATTTCATCGCGGATCTGCATGCCCTGACGACAATTCGCGAACCGCAGTTGCTGCAATCGTACATTCAGGACGCGGCTCTCGATTTATTGGCACTCGGGCTTGATCCCGACCGCGCCACGCTGTTTCGACAATCGGACGTTCCCGAGGTCTGTGAACTGCAGTGGATCTTGATGACTGTGACACAGCTCAGTCTGCTGGAAAAGTGTCACGCCTACAAAGATAAGAAGGCCAAGGGAATCCCTGCCGATGCGGGTTTGTTCACGTATCCCGTGCTGATGGCGGCCGATATTCTGGCGTATGACAGCGACATTGTGCCAGTCGGACAGGACCAGGTGCAACATATCGAAGTGACTCGAGATATCGCGCAGCGTTTCAACAGCATTTACGGTGAGACGCTCGTCTTACCCGATGCCAAAACACTGGATGAGTCGGCCAAAGTGCCGGGTGTTGATGGTGATAAGATGTCGAAGAGTTACGGCAACACGATCGAACTGTTTATGCCGGAAAAAGCGTTGCGTAAGCGGATCATGTCGATCAAGACGGACACGACACCAGTCGAAGCTCCCAAAGATCCTGAAGCCTCTGCGATTTACCTGCTCTACAAATTGTTCGCCGCGCCCGAGCAGCAAGCGGTTCTGGCGCAACGCTATCGAGCGGGGGGCATGGGCTATGGAGAAGCCAAGCAGGCGCTGTTCGAGGCAGCATTCGCCCACTTTGCCGAAGCGCGAGCACGCCGGGAAAGGCTGGCGGCAGATCCGTCGACGTTGGAAGATATCCTGCAAGCAGGTGCGAAAAAGGCACGGAAAAAAGCGATAGAAGTCTTGGATCGAGTTCGCAAAGCGTGCGGATTGCCGGGACCGAGGAGTTGAGTACACCTCAAGTGAGTTTTTCCGGGACTCGCCTACATCTACAGGACCTACAGGTCGATCGGTGCGCCGTTTGAAATTGCGTGCGGCAGCCCTTTCGGGCCGGGTATCGTCGTTTGTGGATTGACCCCCAACAGGTTGAACAATGTCGCGGTCAAGTCTGCTGGCGATACTGGATTTTCCGTAACATAAGCTGCGTGCTGATCGGTCTTGCCATAGATGAAACCTTGGGGCAGGCCAGCTCCAGCCAGAATCACGCTGAAGGCATGCGGCCAGTGGTCCCGGCTAGCCCAAGGCTGGCTGATGCGCGGCGTGCGTCCAAAATCGCTCATCCAGACGACCAGCGTTTCGTCCAATAAACCTCGGCGTTCCAGGTCCTGCAGCAGAGCGGCCAAAGTTTGATCGGCGCGAGGCAGCAGGCTCTGCTGGACCAATGGAAAATGATTGCGATGCGTGTCCCAGGGATTATTGGCAGGCCGAGCTCCGCGGCCGTCGGCCCAGTCCTGGTCCTCGCGACCCCAATAAACCGTCACGAACCGCGCCCCCGCTTCCACCAGACGACGTGCCAACAGAGCCGACTGACCGTGCCGGTGCCGGCCATAGAGGTCTCGGGTGGCTGACGATTCTTGATCCAGTGCAAAAGCCTGACCGACCTGGGGGCTGCGTAAAATATCGAGTGCCTGGTGACGGTATGCGTCAAATGGCGAAACGCCTGGATCGTCCGACCGGATTGATCCCAAGTCTTCCTTTCCATCAATCAGTTCTGACAGGAGCGAAGAACGTCGAACCAGACGGTCCGTGGCGATATCCGAGCGGAGCAGGAATTCCGGCTGGCCAACTTCCCCTTTGATCGACATCCGGACTCGGAAGGGATCGTAGGAAACTCCCAGGAAGCCGCCGTTTTGTCCTGGCAGAACGCGGCCATCCATGTGCATCGTTTCTGGGAGTTCGATGGCTGCGGGCATCGCAGCGCGGATCGGGTTGACTCGGCTGAATGCAGCCGCCATATGCGGGACATCATCCGCCTCAACTTTCAGGCCGCCTGCAGTGCTGATGTGTCGATAGCCCGTCAGCATCTGGTAGACGGCCGGATCGTGTACGGTTTGCTCGTGACACACAGATCGGATCAGCGTGCAAAGATGCATCTGCCGTGCCAAATTGGGCAGGTGTTCGCAAACTTGCAGTCCCGGTACCGTAGAGGTGATCGGCGAATAAGGGCCTCGGATTTCGCGGGGAGCCCCCGGCTTCATGTCGAGCAAATCGATATGACTGGGACCACCATCCAGATAGAGCAGAATGCAGGATTTGGCACGCGGTTTGTGTGCTGCGGTGCGATCGGCTGCAGCCAGCGCACCCGACAACGTCAACCCGGTCCAGCCAAGCGTCCCCACTTGCACCAGCTGTCGCCTGGTCCAGGAGTTGTTCGCAGACATCGCGATTCCTTGAATTCTTTCAGGGATCTCTGACGGGCATGGGACTTTCAGGTTCACTCGATCGAATCGGCGTGACCAATCCCATTTTATTCTGCATTTTATTCGTTCATAGCTGCCAGTTTATCATCAGAGCTTGTTGATGGATACTTCGATCTGCCTGACGTGGATGTTTGCAGAATGGACATTGCCGATCTGATCTTCCTCAAAATGGCGATTTGCGGGTAAACTCCCCGGCAATGGAACGGCAGGATGTCCGTTTCTTTGAGGTTGGCCACGCGAACGGAGTCGCGAACATGTCGTTGTTGTGGAGATTGATATTCACAAGCCGCTGCACCAGCACGCATCATAAGCTGCCTATGGACTCCCTGCGATTTCTGCGGGGACCAATGGCCGATGTGTGGTGCAATCTATTCCTTGCCAACCATGAACAGTACTTGATTGGGTCGAAAGCGCCCGACGATACGTTCAAGGATTTCAAAAACCACGTGCTGCACGTGGAACAAGGTTTTTGGGGTGGTGCGACCCTGACGGCGCGAGCCTGGTATCAGAAGACCGTCACCGCCTTGAGCCAGGGCAGTTGGCCTGACGCGATCTACAACGCGGGCGTCTTGAGCCATTATTTCACGGACCCCTTCCAGCCTTTTCATACCGACCAGTGCGAAGCCGAAGGCAAAGTCCACCGCGCAGCGGAATGGAGTATCGCCAAATCGTACGACGAACTGCAGGCAATCCTGGAACACGATCTGGGGGGCTATCCACAATATGAACTGCCCGATCGTCCAGATTGGCTGGAAGAAGCCATTCGAGCCGGTGCGACAGAAGCACACGCCAGCTATCACGTCTGCA
>JAQGHT010000277.1 GCA_028291565.1 Planctomycetaceae bacterium
CGGCAGTTCCAAGTACCAGCAGGTCGATTTTCAATTGCTCTGCCAAAACGATTATTTGTTCCGATGGTGTTCCCCATAACATATGAGAATACATGGCAGTGTGCGTATGATCAATAGTTTCGATAAATGCAGCCAATCGCATTGCCGCAGTTTCAAGAACCTCCCTTTTTAAGACACCCGCGGAAGTCGTTATTCGAGCACGCGATTCATGACTCGACTTCTCAAGGTCGACAACATGCAAAAGGTGCAAGTCGGCTCCTGCGTCGCGCGCAATCTGTTGTCCGAGACAACCAGCCAGACGGCTGGTGTCGGAAAAATCTGTAGCGACCAGGATCGATTTGGGAGGGCGATGTACACCCGCCTGCATAGTCCATACGGGTAAGGGACAAGTTCGAACGAGGCGCTTCGCGGTCCCTCCAATCGAAAACTGTTCCCAGGCGGCAGTACCTCGAATTCCAACAAGGACAAGGTCGCAGTGCTCTTGGACGGCCGCTTGCGAAATCACAGTGACTGGATTGCCGATCAGTACTTTGCACTTAATCCCAAGATCGTCGCCACCCAAACGATCAACCATGAATTGGACGCGAGCAGTCGCTTCTTCGTAAGTTGCATCGCTTGACAGATCAATTTCGTTACAATCCTCGGTGAACTGGTCGCTGGATGTGGCGAACTGTAGTGCGTCCTTTGTACGCAATAGAACATGAACCAGAACAATTTGAGCTCCGGAATGTCTCGCCAGACACATCGCCTGACTGAGCGCGGCTTCAGAATGGGATGAAAAATCGGTCGCCACCAGAATCCTTTGGAAATCTTCATCGCGATTCATGGTTCTCTTTCTCAACAGTGTGTGAGTCATATCCGTTTCACTCGTGTCACACTTGTTCGCGATTTCCATCGCCGATGAAGATTCCACTAACGACAGAGGCCGAGCTGCGGAATACTGGGCAAAAGATCAAACTCGGGCCATCTGAAAACCGCTTGATTTGCCAGGACATTGGTCCGACGATTGATCAATGCATTGTCATTTGAACGGGGTGGCATCAGCCATTCTCACTCGCCGGGTGAACTTGTGACACTCAACGCAACTCATGGTCATTTGCATATAGGCATTAACTGCCCCATCGATATTTTTCTTTTCCGCTTGCTTTCCCAATGACTTGGCGATGCGACGAAACTCGGCGCTGAAATGCGCGTATTCATCCAGGGAAAAGACATCCCACTCCTTCTGACGCCCCATTTTGTCGAGCTCTTCCGCTGCCTTCTGGATCATTTGAAAATCTTCATTCACAATCCCTTCCAGCGCCTGCTCAGAAAGTTTCAGCTTCTTTCGCATGAAGGCGCCCACCGCCTGTTCGCTTTTCTCGGCATCTTTGTCTGGGGCCGCGGTTCCCTGTGTCTGAGCCATCACGGCAATCAACAGAGCCAGCGCGAGTGATAATCGGATTGGAGTTTTCATGGAAGAATTCCTGTCGTGTTGTGTTGCGGTCAATGAAACGAAGGACCGTCGATAGGGTCAGCAAAGCATGATTGTCAGTTCGATCGCGTGGAGCAGCCATTCCGGGCGTTTTCATACGGCACACGGTTAAGAATGAAACGTTTGATCACGGGGATCAGTATTGAAAAAGACTCAATCGTGGCCGCGAACAGCATCAATCTCATCAGGTTGGCTCGTTGGCGGCGGCACCAGGGTGATACGTTGTATAGACGAACACCGAAATGGGCAGATCGCCCAAATGTGTCTGGATTAAGGGACGGACAGCATCCCATGGCAGTCCGCCTGCTCCTGTTGCCAGTCGCGGCAAGGCCACACTCTGAATGTGTTCACGTTGCAGTTCATGTCTCAGACGCTTCAAACAATGGTTCACATTGGCCACGGTGGCACGACCCGCTTTGGCGCCATGATCGAAGGCCCCTTCCTGCGTCAACAAGTTAAAAATCCGAACTCCACCAACGCCGCTCCAAGCCCATAGCTCACCCGCTCGCGGATGAACCTGATGCGCATAATGGCGGTAGTCTTTTGCGAGCGAGGGCCAATTCTCGCGGAGCGACAGGGCTAAGCCCTTGTCGAAATCGTCATTCGGAGAAATTCCGTGGGCCACCGCTTGAGCTTTGCTTAAGAGAATATCTCCTTGGACTTCGTGAATCATGCTGAGACCATATTTCCGTTCATGTCGAGATCAGAGTGAATAACCGCTGAACCACAAGTTTCAGTGGCCTCTGATTTCAATAAGGTGACGGAGTATTTAACTTGGCAAACTCTGTGCCATTCACCAGCACATCACGATTCCATTTCGAGAGTTCAGACTTTCTGAGCTACGTGTTGATGTCGGAAATGGTTGTCAGAGTCAAAACACAGGCCCCAATGAGAGACTTGTTAATGGGTCCATCATCCGAGCGCGGCGGTGGATCTCGCGCTTCCGCACCACAGTTTCTTTGTTAATTTGTGGTGTAAAAGCAAGAGTATCAGTCCCGTAAGAGAATACCGCGAGACGATCGAAACGCATCTCACGGTCAGGAGAATGATCGCTGAATCGGCATTCCGCTTCGGGCACCGCTGAGAGGGCTAAGAAAGATTGGAAAAGCGGCAGGCCCGTGGGGCAGCAGGAACGTCCAAAGGTGAGACTGGTGAGCGAATATGTCAATGGTGTGCGAATTCGCTCATGTTGAGTAGGATGGGCACTCTTGCCCGTCCTGTCCCTCGAAATTGTTTGCCAATTCATAAGAAGACGGCCGAGGGCGGGCCATCCTACATGATTTCTTTTGCGTTCTTGCCTAAATCCACTTTTTTCGTAACAGCCACATTTTGACGAATTGGGTTACGATGACGTAACTCAACAATGTGAGTAAAAGAAGTGGCCAATACAGGAGCGGCGGGGCCGTGAGACCCAGATAGGTACCGAGCGCGGTGAAGGGAATCGCAACACCGAACAGGATAATGCAGATTGATGTTGCCAGCAGCGGCCAGGACGAGCGGCTTTGAAGAAACGGAATCTTGTTGGTCCGAATGATATGAATGATGAGTATCTGAGTCAGTAAGCTTTCAATGAACCAGCCGGTCTGAAACACGCTCGCGCTATGTGCCGCAGCCTCGGGCGTTGATGTGTCCCAGCAGTTGAACAGATAGAGCATCATGAAATAGGTCGTGTAATCAAAGATCGATGAGCACGGACCAATAAAGACGATAAAGCGGGTCAGTTGTCTGATGTCCCAGGGCCGCGGCTTCTCGATCTGTTCGGGGTCGACGTCGTCGGTGGGAATCGCCGTTTGACTGAAATCGTAGAGCATGTTGTTGGCCAGGATCTGGATCGGCGTCATTGGCAGATAGGGAACAAATAGACTCGCTCCCAGGACACTGAACATATTGCCGAAATTGCTGCTGGCGCCCATGCGGACATATTTGACGATGTTGGCGAAGACTTTTCGTCCTTCGATGACCCCCGCTTCCAGGACCAGCAGAGATTTCTCCAGCAGGATCATGTCTGCCGACTCTTTCGCGACATCCACCGCGGAGTCAACACTGATCCCGACATCCGCGGCGTGTAAGGCGGGGGCGTCGTTGATACCGTCGCCCATAAAACCGACTGTGTGTTTGCGGGATTGAAGTGCTTGAATAATTCGTTGCTTGTGAGAAGGTGAAACGCGTGCAAACAGGGTGACTCGCTCAGCCGCGTCCGCGAGTTGATCCGCTGATAGCTTCTCGATTTCGCTGCCCAGCATGACGAACTCTGTCGGCAGACCGACTTCTTTGCAGATCTTACGAGCGACGAGATCATTGTCACCCGTCAGGACCTTGACAGAAATGCCGTGTTTTTGCAGGGCCTGGATCGCTGCCGACGCCGTTTCCTTGGGTGGGTCCAGGAATGCAACGTAACCATTCAGGATCAGGTCGGTCTCGTCGGCTTTCGTATACGGTGTCGCATGGCTCGCATTCGCCGCGTGTGGCGGCAGGTCTTTGCTGGCGATCGCCAACACGCGGAAGCCATCAGAGGAGAGTCGTTCGTATTCCTGTTTGAGCCGGTCAATGTGCTCATGGTCCATGGGGTAAAGTTGGCCATCAAGCTCAAATCGGTGGCAACACGGGAAAATCGCTTCGGGAGCTCCCTTGCTGATAATCTTATCCTGGCCCTCTGGTGTGCGAACAACGACTGACATGATACGTCGTTGAAAATCGAACGGAATTTCATCAACCTTGGTGTAGTCTGGTATCTTGGCGTGCGTGTGGGTTTCGGAATGCGCCAGGACCGCACGATCCAGCACGTTTCGTAAGCCTGTCTGAAAATGGCTATTCATGTAGGCCAGGGCGAGCACTCCGTCATCCTCTTTCAGCTCCACGTCGCAGTATTTTTCGAGACTCACTTGATCCATGGTGAGCGTGCCAGTCTTGTCGGTGCAGAGAACATCCATCGCGCCGAGATTCTGAATGGCATTGATGCGTTTGACGATGACTTTGTTGCGGCTCATGGACAGCGCACCTTTTGACAGGCAGACCGTGACGATCATGGGCAACATCTCGGGGGTCAAGCCCACGGCTACGGCCACCGCGAAGAAAAAGGCATCGCCCCAATTGTGCTTCGAGAAGCCGTTAAGCACAAAAACCACGGGGACCATGACGAGAATAAATTGCAGCATCAACCATGTGAACTGGGCAATCCCCTTATCAAACGACGTCTGTACGGGCTGCTCCGACAACGAATGGGCGATTCCGCCCAGAAACGTTTCGTGTCCGGTCGCGATCACCACCGCGGTCGCCGAACCACTTTCGACGCTCGTGCCCAGAAAGGCAATGGACGTCAGCTCATTGGGAGCAATTGTTGAGACGTTCTGTTCGACTGCGAATTTTTCGACGGGGAAGCTCTCGCCAGTCAGAGAACCTTGAGTCACGAATAAATCTTTCGCGGTCAGAATCCGCACGTCAGCGGGAATCATATCCCCTGCCGAAAGGTTCACGATGTCGCCTGGGACAAGTCGAGCGACCGCCATTTCCAGCGGCTTGCCGTCACGGATCACGGTGGCAGTCACCGAGATCATGGCCTTAAGCTGAGCCGCGGCATTGTTCGCCTTAGATTCCTGGATCAGTTTCAAACCGACACCCAGCACAATCATGAGCGACATCATGATTCCCGCGCGGAAGTCGCCGGTCGTGAACGAAATAAATGCCAGAACCGCCAGCAAAATCACCACCGGATTAAGAATTGCCGACCAAATCAGGCTGAGAAAACTTTTTTGCTGATCTTTTCCCAGGACATTCGGGCCATATTGTTCCAGCCGAACGAGAGCGTCAGCGCTAGTCAGGCCATCGCTGCAAGTCGAGAATTGAGTCAGGACGGTCTGTGGATCCAGTTTTGCCGTCTCGACCAGGAACTTCGAGAGATCAGGCGGCTTGGTTCCATGGATGACTGCCAGAAGTCTTTTGGGTAATACGTTGGGATGGGCCCGAAATTTCGGCATTCCGTGGTTCCTGTGCGATGTCTTCAGTTGTGGATCTCTCAACGGTCACTTGAGATCTGATCCGCATGACGGCTTTATGAATCTGTGCATAATTTCAGTGGCGGAATGATAATTGCATGTTCACTGCTAGCCGGGGCGTGATTTCAATCGCCAATTTGGATGTTTGATGGCAATGACCTCAATTGCAATTGTTAAGCCAACTCGGCACGCAAGTTCGACGAAATGCGGGTTTATTAGACAAGGACACGATTTATGTCAGTCAAGGCAGGGGTGTGGATTGACCACAGACAGGCGATTCTGGTCTTGGTAACAGACAATGGTAACGAGTCGAAGAAGTTTAGCTCAGGGGTCGAAAGCACTGAGCGGTCAACGCTCAATCACTCGTACACGCCGACTGATTTCGTTGCGGAGGATACTCTGGACCGAAAAGCGGCAAGCCATCTGAAGATTTTCTATGATGAGGTCATTTCCGGACTTCAAGGATCAAAGAGTCTCCTGATTCTCGGGCCCGGGGAAGCGAAAGGGGAATTCCAAAAACGCCTGGGAAGCAAAAAGATTCAGGGGCTGGTCGTGGCCGTCGAGACATCCGATAAGCTGACCGAAGGCCAGCTGGTGTCAAAAGTCACGCAATATTTTGCCAAACATCCCATCACTAAGGCGACTTCCTCGCGTTAGGGCGCCGCCAGATCGAGCGATCAACTGGCTGGGATCTTCCATCGCTTTTCTGATTTATTGGAGACGCAGTGCGCCGGCAATTTGAATTCGACTCAATGGTCCCGGAACGCAACTGACTGAATGCTGAATTCACGACGAATGGAACACGAATATTGCTCTGAAGTCATTCGTTGCTGGATATCTTGGACGATTTGCGGCAAAATAATAGACGGACAGCGCGTGTCGAATTTCACGGGGCCGTGGTCTGGCGAATGTTGCAGGGACGATTGGCGGGAATGTGCTGGCGATCAGCTCGGAATTGAATCGCGGATGCGGTTCAGATCCTGGCACGGGGAGTTGCCGGGAATAGTTGCTACAGCTCCGATCCGTCGCAGGCGCTGTGCAACACAGGAAATTAGAATGTACCCGTCAGCGAAGTGATCTCTTGGGCATTGACGACGCTCAGACACAGGGATCGAGAGTTCGAAACCTCTTTGTGAATCCGACTCCCCGGCTCTTGTCGAGCTGGACGCGAGTCGAACTCATCTGGCCACCACCAGGCACTGGTGCTTAATTTGCTTTTTTGGATCCCTGCGGTAAGTTCCTCAACAGCCGAAGCTTGGGATCAGACCAACCCGGCTGCCGAGACAAGAGGCTCATCGTTTGGGGGGGATCGGACGACCTCAAATGACGCTTGCAATTGCTGATCAACCCCCTGCTTTAGCGAACGAACCGGAAGATTCTCGTAGCTCAAATGCGCAATTTACGATCGTCGGAATTGGTGCGTCGGCCGGAGGACTCGAAGCATTTACGCAGCTGCTGAAGGCGCTACCGGCCGATACCGGCATGGCTTTCGTCCTGGTGCAGCATCTGGCTCCGACACACCCCAGCGCTTTGGCGGAGATTCTGTCACGTGCGACCCGGATGAAACTCACCGAAATTGGGGACATGTCGACGGTTGAGCCCAATCACGTTTACGTGATCCCGCCTGATCGCGTGCTGGTCATTGCCGCGGGAGTTCTGCAACTCCTGCCCAGGGAAGGGCACGGCATTCCTCGGCCAGTGGACCAGTTTTTTCTCTCGCTGGCCGCCGACCAGCGACATCAGGCGATCGGAGTGATCTTGTCCGGGACCGCGACGGATGGCACGCGGGGACTGGAAGCGATTAAGGCAGAAGGCGGTATCACCTTCGCCCAGGATGGCTCCGCTCAATTTGACGGCATGCCGAAAAGCGCGATTGCTTCGGGCTGCGTCGATTTCGTACTTCCACCCGATCAAATTGCCCGCGAGATCACTCGCATCAGCCAGCATTCCTACTCCATCCCGCAGCCAGTTGCGCTCGTTGAGGATGACAAATCCGATCTCACAGAAGTCATTCGGATTCTTCGGGACGCGACGGGTGTGGACTTCACCCACTATAAATTTAACACTCTGTTTCGCCGTGTGACTCGCCGCATGGTGTTTCAGAAAATCGATGTGTTGACCAAATATGCGGAATATTTGCATCAGACGCCTGCGGAAGTGGATGCTTTGTACCAGGACATTCTGATCAGCGTCACCAGTTTTTTTCGCGATCCGGCGTCTTTCGAAACGCTGCAGAAAACAGTGTTTCCCCACCTGCTCGAAAACCGGTCGCGTCATGATCCCGTGCGATTGTGGATCCTCGGTTGCTCGACGGGGCAGGAAGCGTATTCCCTGGCAATGGCATTCACTGAGGCCGCAGAAGCTGCGGGAAGCTCGGTCCCCTTTCAGCTCTTCGCAACTGACCTGAATCCCTTGGGCATCGACAAAGCGCGTGCGGGGACTTATCCCTTGAACATCGCCCAGGATGTCTCACCAGAACGATTGCAGCGGTTCTTCACGGAAGTGGAGGGCGGTTATCGAATCTGCAAATCCATTCGCGATGCGTGCGTTTTTTCACGGCACAACGTGCTGGTTGATCCCCCTTTCTCACGGATTGACTTGATCAGCTGCCGTAACTTGCTGATCTATCTGGAACCGGTCCTGCAGCAACGCATCATGCCGACTTTGCACTACGCACTGAAGCCAGAGGGATGTCTCTGGCTCGGCGGGTCGGAAACGGTCGGTGGCTTTCTCAACCTGTTTGATGCCCAAGATTCCAAACATAAGATCTATATCAAGAAACCGAGTACGAATTCAGAACGCGGTCATTTTCAGGTTCAAGACGGCGGAGTTTCCCGTCGCGCTTTCATGCCAGCCCAGGTGCGACCGATCGCCGTCACTGATCTCCCTCGCGATGCGGACCGTGTTCTACTCGCCAGATTCGCTCCGCCCAGCGTCCTCGTTTCCGCTGAACTGGATATCCTGCAGTATCGAGGTGATACGGGCCCTTTTCTGACTCCTGCTCCAGGGAAGGCTAGCCTGAACTTACTGAAAATGCTCCGCGAGGGACTGCTGGTCGGTGTTCGAGGAGCGATCCTGCGTGCCGGCAAGGAAGAGACCACGGTCCGCGAAGAGGGATTGAGAGTCAAGTCGAATGGCCAATACCTCGATGTCGCTATTGAGGTCATTCCGATCCAGGGAATTGCACCGAAGGAACGTGGCTACCTGGTTCTGTTTGAGGGACGTCACTATGCAACGCCAGGTGATCTGCCTCTGGCGTTTCATCCCGAGTTGGAACGTGAAACGACCGACAAAGAGAACGCTCGCATGGCGCAGGAATTGGCCGCCACACGCGAGTATTTGCAATCCGTGATTGAACAGCAGGATGTCGCGAATGAGGAACTGCAATCCGCGAACGAGGAAGTCCAGTCGGCCAACGAGGAATTGCAGAGTACCAACGAAGAACTGGAGACCTCGAAGGAGGAGATTCAGTCGAGCAATGAAGAATTGGCGACCGTCAATGACGAACTGAACAATCGAGTTGTTGAGTCCAACCGGGTCAACAACGACCTCGTCAACCTCATTAGCAGCGTCCAGATGGCCATCATCATCCTTGGTCCAGATCTGCGTGTGCGAAGGTTCACACCTCTGGCGGAGAAGCTGCTCAATTTGATTCCGGCCGATGTTGGCCGGCCGCTCGCGGATATCAAGCTGAATCTCGAAAACTTGCCGGACCTCGAATCGCTGCTGGCCCAAGTGCGCGATACGGCCATCCCCCAGGAGCACGAGGTTCGAGACAAATCGGGCCGCTGGGTGGCGTTGCGAGTGCGTCCCTACAAAACCGTGGACAACCAGATCGATGGCGTGGTGGTGATGCTGGTCGACATCGATGACATGCGGCGCGCCCATGATCTCGCACGCGAAAGTGACGCCCAGTACCACGCGATGTTCGAGGCAACCAGCGTGGGCATGTGTGAGACAGATCCGCAGACTGGCCGGTTGCTGCGTGTGAATGACGAGTTCGCGAGAATCGTAGGCTATTCCCAGGCCCAGCTGGCCGAAAAGACGTTTCACGAATTGACGTATCCCGATGACCAGAATCAGGCGGCGGCAGGATTCTCTCGACTGATACTTCGCGAAGTCGCTTTCCTGGAGCTCGAAAAACGGCTTGTCCGGCAGGATGGTTTGATCGTCTGGGTCCATGTGACGGTCAATCTCGTGCATGACGCCGGCACCGGTCCACTCCGTGCTGTCGCGCTGACGCTCGATATTACGGAGCGCAAGCGAGCCGAAGCGGCGTCGAGAGAGAGCGAAGATCGTTATCGGACTTTATTTGAGCTCGGGCCGGTGGCCGTCTATTCGTGCGATAAGGAGGGAGTCATCCAGGAGTTCAACCGCCGCGCGACGGAATTGTGGGGCCGGACTCCGGAATTGGGTGATACCGACGAGCGGTTTTATGGCTCCCTCAAATTGCTCCGTCCTGACGGAAGTTGGATGCCGCACGATAGGACACCAGTGGCCGACGTGTTGAGCGGCAAAACTGCCGAAGTGATTGATGCTGAAGTGATCATCGAACGACCAGACACCTCATGTGTGACCGTTGTAGTCAACATCCGCCCGCTGAAGAACCAGCAGGGCGAAATTACAGGAATGATCAATTGTTTTTATGACGTGAGCGAACGCAAGGTGGCGGAAGCTGCACTGAACACTTCGGAGGTCCGATACCGACGGCTGTTCGAAACCGCCAAAGACGGCATCCTGATTCTTGACGCCGCAAGTCAGAAAATCACCCACGTGAATCCGTTTCTGATGAATTTGCTCGATTATCCGACTGAATACTTCCTGGGCAAGGAACTTTGGGAAATCGGCTTCCTGCGTGACAAGCAAGCCAGTCGGGCTGCCATGCAACACTTGGATGAAGAAGGCGTCATTCGCTATGAGAGCCTGCCCCTGAAAGACTGCAACGGCGGCTTGCACCCGGTCGAAATGGTTGCCAATGTCTATCAGGAAGGTCCTCAACGTGTGATCCAGTGTAACATTCGAGACATCTCTGAACGCAGCCGTTTGGAATCACTCTTGCGTGGTCAGGCCTCCGAGTTGTCGGACTTGCACCGCCGTAAGGATGAGTTCCTCGCGATGCTGAGTCACGAACTGCGCAGCCCGCTGGCTCCGATTGCGAATGCCGTTCAATTGCTCAGCCTGCAGCGCGGCAATGAAACTCGGATCCAACAGCAAGCCCGCGGAATTATCGAGCGGCAACTTGGACAATTGCAGCACCTTGTGGATGATTTGCTGGAGGTGTCTCGTATCACTTCAGGCAGGGTCCAACTGCTCCGGGATCGCGTGGCGGTCAGCGGAATTGTGAACGGTGCCATCGAGACGGTTCGCCCGCTCGTTGAACAGCATCGGCACGAATTGACGCTGTCATTGCCAGCCGAATCGATCTGGCTGTATGCTGACGCCGCGAGATTGGAACAAGTGCTCGTGAATCTGCTCACGAATGCGGCCAAGTTTACGGAAGAAGGCGGCCACATCTGGGTGACCGTTCAACGCGAGGGTGAGGAATGTCTGATCCGTGTGCGTGACAGCGGGGTGGGCATCACTGCGGCACTGCTGCCGCATATCTTTGACCTCTTTACCCAAGCGGAACGAACCTTGGATCGGTCGCAAGGCGGGCTCGGCATCGGGTTGGCGCTGGTGCAACGTCTCACGGAACTGCACGGTGGAAAAGTCGAGGCCTTTAGTGAGTTTGGGCAGGGCACTGAGTTTGTTGTGCGTCTCCCGGTGATGGCCGGTGACATGCCACGTTCAGAATCGACAACTCTCATCCCCGCACCGCCGGCCGCGCGGCCATTGCGCGTCCTGGTCGTCGACGACAATGCGGATACCCTATTGAGCTTCTCCATGCTGCTGCGGGCTGCGGGGCATGACGTGCAGACGGCTCACGATGGACCCGCAGGGGTACAGGCAGCGCTGGAATATCTACCGGACGTCGCCTTGCTAGATATTGGATTGCCTGGCTTGAACGGGTTCGATGTCGCGAGACGAATCAGACAGGAGCCGGCACTGCAAAACATTACGCTCATTGCTTTGACAGGTTACGGCCAGGAGGCAGACAGGCTGACATCGGAGCAGGCCGGATTTAATCACCATCTGGTCAAGCCCGCCGATTTTGCCCAGTTACAGCAAATCTTGTCGACCGTGGCGAATTAGGATCGGCGTATCAGACAGAGCGTATTAACCACGAGTGATTCACTTTCTGATCGAAGTCAATCTTGCCACACTCTCCATTCTACGGTGAACCGATTTCAGGTGAGCGTACAAACTGTCGACACGTTTTAATCAGACTTAATCATTTCCAACCCACCTAAATCCATGGCAATATCGCTGGTACCAGTTGGCATTGACGCGACATCGATTTTTCGACGGAATAGAATCGTTTTGAGCAATTCTCGCACTTGCAGTTGATAGTCCGCCGACGGTACCCGATCAATTCGGAACGTGCCATCGGCTTGCAGTGCGACCTCGTCGGGATGATACGGAATTCCTTCGACCGACGTTCTGTAACGCCGGTATCCGTTCCGTTGTTCTTCATTGGCAAGCAGTGGTGGCCGGCGAACCAGGCGGACTGTGATGCCGGTCCAATTGGATCTGCCCCTGAATCGACCTGTCACGGGCCGTCCCAAACCTCCCAGAACGACCGTTGTCGGTCCTGTCGAATTGATGTGGAGATCCATGATGGGAAATACGTCGAGCCAGGGAATTGGCTGGCCATTCGCCGGATTGACACCTCCCCGGTGGTAAACAGTAGCTGGGCCAGATGGGATCCTCTGGAAGGAAAACTGCCCTTCAACATCGGTCGTCGTCCGTGAATGATAATTAATATAATCGGGAATCGCGAAAGCGCCGTGATGTTCGCCGGTCAGGCAAATCTCCGCTTGAGTTCCGGGCTTGTCACCCCACAGCAGGACACCGTCGAGATGGCACCACGGACGCAGGGTAATCGTCGGTGTTTGTGGAGTCAGTGCAGCGCGCGGCAGCTCGACATATCCCGATTCAGGGGCGACGACGATAGTGGCATTCAATATTTCACCGGGTAAGTGAAATTTCCCGAAGTGATCTGTTTCGATTCGGTCCTCAACGTGCCATGGGTTGGCCGGTCGAAGTGCCGCGGCATTCAGTTTTACGATCCGTCCCTGCTGAACATCGACGTTGTTTCCCTGAAAAGCGACCGCCACCTGGGCCCGATGAGCCGGTTTTCCATCAGGACGCAGGACTTGGCCCCAGATGCCCTGATCGGGGATCAGTCTCATGACCATCACCAATGGACGACTGTTCGGGCGGACGATTTGACTGACTTCCGGACGATACCCCTCCGCTTCAACACGGAAACGCGTATTGCCATGTATCTCATCCATGGGCCAGGAGACTCGACCTCCAGTTCCTTGACGCCAATCTATGGCACGCCAATAAACCCGTGAGTCCGCTCCGCCTTTTCCCTCGGGTTCATGTTCTTGTCCCGCATACAGGACGAATTGGGGGATCGGCCGATCTGATTGAGAGTCGAGCACGATCAGTTTGATCTCAGACGGACCATCGACGAAATCATTCGGTCGGTTCTGATTCGGATTCCTGGCGAATGACAGCCATCCCGATTCCAGCCGGCAGGCCGAAGAAAACTCTTCACGAAGTGGGCGGTCGGGTCCTTTATCGCTCCTGAAGAAAGAGAGTCTGGCTCGAACTCCGACATCCATTTGAGATTGGGCGAACGAAGACAGGTCGAATTCACCGAGCGACAATTCGTACTCATCGCCAGGTCGCAAGTAAATGCGATTCATTTGGTGTTCTGGATTCAGGCGATTGAAACGCCAGAGATTTCGCTTCAGCAAATGGACTGATCCGTCGGAGCGAGCGAACTCAAAGGCGAAATTCTCACGCGCCCGATAACGATCGAAGTCCAGCATGCGGTCGTGCAGTACATTTCGAACAATCAGCGTCGCCGCGGCCGAATCACGTTCCTTCCCGGGAGTGGGGGTAAGCACGAGCGCAATTTGTAATCCATCAACGGGATAGCCCCAATCCAGACCTTGACGTTTATTGGTTGGGTGTTGTCCGGCGACTTGTATACCATCCGCAGGAAAGCTCCAAGTCGACCAGGATACTGTCCTATCAGCATCTCCTTGATGTAAAAACTTCTCAATGGGATCGAACGTGGCGAGGAACGGGACTGACAGGCGGCAATAGTTCCTGTGGGAAGACGTCAGAATTATTCCCCGAGGGCCCGACCCGGCCAGGTGCCTGCCATTTTTCTCGTGCTTCACGAAAGTGGCGGTGATTGCGAAATCTCCGGCAGGAAGGTCGGCAATCACAAATCGCCCATCAACATCAGAGGTGGGCGGACTTGCCAGGTGCCCGAGAATATTCCGTTTAGTACCATCGAGCGTCCAAATCTCAATCGTGGCTCCGGATATCAACTGGCCATTGTTGCCCAGAACGTGGCCCGACAGTACGCAACGCGGTGCCGCTTTTGCCGGTTCGGCAACGGCATCGTTTGTAGAGATGGTGATTTGAGGCAGACCAGGCTGATTTGCCGGAGGATCTGCTTTAAGTGCCGTGTGTAGTAAGCCCAAAACGCACAACAGGATTGTGATGTATGTCAGCCAGGTGCGGTTGACTCTCATTTCTGAACTCCACAAGGAAAATGTCAGCGTTTCCGTTCGTCCAAGAACGCCCAAGTTCCTTCGGCAACCCACGATCATTGATACACACGTTTTAATCTAAGGCACATTGTACCTCAACCCATCTGTGCAAAACGGTACCAGTCCAACGACGCGCCGATCCGAGCGGCAGTACCCTGGAGTGCTGCGGCTTGACGCAGCCCTCCATTCGAATGGAATGGAGACGTTGATCATTCAAAAACTGATCGACAACATCTTCGACTTGGTAGAGCACGTTTTTGAACTTCGGAAGCCGCTATTTCAAACCAATGGAGGGCGGTGTCCAGCCACCGCACTGCAGGGCCTTGGAGTGCTGCGGCTTGACGCAGCCCTCCATTTGATTGGAATGGAGACGCTGGTCATTCAAAAAATTGATCGACCATATCTTCGACTTGGAAGATCATGGTTTTGAACTTCGGAAGCCGTTATTTCAATCCAATGGAGGGCGGTGTCTAGCCACCGCACTCCAGGGCTGCGGAGTACTGCGGAATTTCACAAAATCTCGCCATTCGGTGTGTCACACCGATGCGAAATTCTGCAATGATTTAACAGCACCTTAAATAAGAATGGCAGAGAAATTCACCCAATTCCCAGGCAATTGGACGGATCCGAGATGAATTTGGCCAAGTTCGATTCCGCAAAAAGTGTCAATCGAGATCCAATTGACGCTTTGGACATTTGTTTCGCGGAAACGTGTCTCGTTAAAATGCCAAAAAGCGGACAGGAGTTTCGGCTTCCATTTACTAGTAGGACGAACGCAGGCAAATGCATCAATCGAAAAAGACTTCTGTGATGCGGGTTAAGAATGAATTTTGTATCCAATTGGATACAAAATTGGACACTTTTCGCTGAACTTCCGCCAACTCCCTTGCGGGCTGGGGCCGTGATGTTCGTGTTCGGGGCAGCTGCGTCTAGTCACACTGCGTTCGCCGTTGGCTCACGGTTAAACGGCGTTGAACGTTTAATCCTTGGACTTGATTGGACGGAAGGGGTAAACCCACGACAGGAAGGAATGCACGTAACGCGTTTGGATCCAGACTCGTCCCTGTCCCGAGAATTTGCACACCAGGCCTTCGCCGCCAAACAGGAAATTCTTGATCGTTTTTGTCGGACGTAAGCCTTTTAACGCGGTGACCTTGTAGTTCAGCGTGTCTTCAAATGCGACGATATGCCCGGTATCCACGATATATTCGTCCGCGACGTCAATCTCAAGGATCGCGCCGAACGAGTTAAAGAACAGGTCCCCCGTCCCTGTCGCTTTTAATAGTACCAATCCTTGTCCACTAAAGAAGCCTTTCGCTCCTTGCCATTTTCCGGAGATCTCAATTCCGGGAGTATGGGCCAGGAACGCTCCACGCTGCAGGAATAGGGAGTTGTTGTTCAGATGATAATGCGTGGTGTCACCGGGAGTGCCGGGAGCGAAGGTGACTTCGCCCGGTTCTTCGCCCGCCGTGTAAGTGTTGATGATCAAGCTTTCGCCACCAAACATCCTGCCCAGACTTTTTTTCAGTCCTCCTTTGAAGCCAGCTTTCATCTTGATGCTGGTGTCCATCGTCGCCATCGCACCTGGCTCGGAATAGAACATCTGGCCGGGTTGAAGCCGTACCGTCAACAGGGCAAACTCCGGACGCAGGGAGATGTCGAAATCGAGATCGCTCATGTTAACCTTTGCTGGAAGGTGCAAGTTGAATTGGGAATCATCGGGGTTTCAATTTTGGTCCCAACAGCTTTCCGAAATTGGGAGGGTTGTGACTTTGGCAATACAGTTTTCCCTGACCTTCGAAGCGGCAGACAAAACCTTCACCCCCCAGGAAGCTGCCGATTAAGCTGCGTCCAGCCTTCTTGATTTTAAAATTCAACGAGTCTTCAAAGGCGACAATATGACCCGTGTCGACAATGTATTCGCCATCGACATCGATCTCGTAGATGGCTCCAAAGCTGTTCAGCAGAATCGTCCCCTGGCCTGTGCACTTCACCCAGAACATACTCTCGCCGCTGAACAAGGCTTTACCCAAACCCTGCCAGGTGGCGTCGATTGTGATGCCCACATCACTGGCCAGCCAGCTCGATCCTTGAATCATCAGGGCGCCGCCACGCAGTTCATGTTGAACGATATCTCCCATAAGCGTGGGGCCAATGATGAGAGTCTGGTCGGACGATTCGGCTGTGAAATGGTTGAGGAAGAAGTTCTCACCGGAAAACATCCT
>JAQGHT010000285.1 GCA_028291565.1 Planctomycetaceae bacterium
CGGCAGTTATTTCAATTGTCTTTGTCGCGAAACGCGGGGAGTTACCACTGCGTGGGATTTACCAGCTCGCGGGTTTACCAGTGGGTTCACACCCACCGCTCGCCATTTTGGCCGACATCTTTCTGACACCGCGTCAATTTGTTGGTTCGCTCATTGTTTCGGTCTTATCGCCCCGAGACATTTGCAAAACAGTGAAACACGGCCAAAAACTTCGCAGCCTGCTTCCAATGCGGAAGTGTGGGAAGCATAGCAAAAAAAGCGCGTGAGGCAAGCGAAGATCCGGTCAGGATCTTCGGATCCGCTATTCCATGCCGGACTTTCACACCTCAGCGGTGTCTCGTCCCCGAAATTTTGTTGCCAAAACTCGACATTTAAGACTTCTGTGATGTAAACTACAAATACTACACACTCTACGCGAAGTGTGCCATCTAAACCGGTTATGCGGTTATTACGGACTAGGCCTGATCCCTCCAACGTCCCGGAATCACATCGGAGAATGTCCATGTATCAGAAGTGCGCTGCGCTTGTTTTGACACTTTTCTTAGGAGGGGTCGTCGGTCAGACTGCGGCATGGGCTCAAACGCCCGCTGCGACCACAGCCGCACCGCCGCAGAAGTCGCGGTTTGAAATGGCGATTGAAGGGACCAAGCCGATTCAAGGGCTGCTGTCGCTTTATCAGAAGGATCAGACCTTACTGGCTGATATTCAGCCCGGTCATCTGGAAAAGAACTATCTGATTCTCGTCTCAATCGCCAAGGGCATCAGCCACAACATGGTGCTTGGCGGCATGACCTGGGGCGGCGGTGGCGATGACGTCATCTGGCTGTTCCGCAAATCCGGTGACAAGATTCAAGTCGTTCAACGCAATGTGCGTTACCGAGCCAATCCGGGAACTCCCGAAAGTACGTCAGTCAAATTCGCCTACAGCGACAGCATCCTCTATGCATTGCCAATCATCACGCCAACACCATCCGGTGGTTCGCTCGTTGATCTGAGCCGCATCCTGTTCAGCGACGATCAACATGTGGGCCAGGCAATTGGCCCCGGGTTCTTCTTCGCCTCGGATCGATCGACCTTTGGCAAGATCAAGGGCTTCGAACACAACATGGAATTGGAAGTCCAGGCCGTCTATTCGGGCGGGATGCCGATTGAGACCGTTACGGATTCTCGTGGTGTGCAAGTCACCATCCATTACAGCATCAGCGAACTCCCCAGCAATGGATATCGTCCGCGTAAAGCCGACGACCGGGTGGGCTACTTCCTGACCGTCCTCAAGGACTTTTCTGACAAGCACGATGACCAGCAATTTGTGCGATACATCAATCGCTGGGATCTGCGGAAGAAAGACCCTGCCGCATCTCTGTCACCTCCGGAGAAGCGGATTGAGTTCTACATTGAGAAGACCGTGCCGGTCCACTTGCGGCCGATCGTGCGTGCTGGAATATTGGAATGGAACAAGGCGTTTGAAAAGATGGGCTACGACAATGCGATCGTGGTTCACGATCAAGCCGACGATGACACCGATCATGACCCAGAAGATGTGCGCTACAACTTCTTCCGCTGGATCACGGCCGAAGCTGGATTTGCAATGGGGCCATCGCGAGTGAATCCCGTCACCGGTCAAATTCTCGATGCCGACATTATTTTCGATGCCAGCTTCCTGCAATACTGGTCGACTGAATGGGAATTCCTGGGGCCACCGCAAATGGCTGCACTGATGGGCGGCGAAGGGACCGAATTGTCACACATCCGATTTGGCCAGGTCAATCAGATGAACCAGCTGAATCAAATGCACCTCAAGGACGGCTTGGATAAGTCCCAGAAGCAGTCTCCGCACTTCCATTTACCCGGCGCTGAATGCTCGCTGTGTACTGGGATGAAGCAGCAGATGGCCTTCGCCGGGGCTTTACTCTACAACCGTGGTGAGGCGGACAATACCGGCAAGCTGCCGGAAGCGTTCCTGAAGCAGGCGTTGAAGGAAGTCGTGATGCACGAAGTCGGCCATACACTTGGCCTGCGGCACAACTTCAAGGGCAGCACCTGGAAAACATTGGCTGAGATCTCGGATCCCGCCAAAGCTAATGAGCCCACGGTCGCCAGCGTCATGGATTACAATCCCACGAACATTGCTCCCAAAGGCCAACCGCAAGGTGCCTATTACACGTCAACCATCGGACCCTATGACATCTGGGCGATCGAATACGGCTACAAAACACTCGGAGACGAAGACAAAGAGTTGTTGAAGATCGCCTCACGGGCCGCCGAGCCGGGATTGGATTACGCCACCGATGAAGACACGCGAGGAACGATGGATTCCGATCCGACATCGAATCGCTTCGATCTCGGCAATGATCCCAACGAATTCGCCAAACGGCAAATGGCCATCGCCCTCGAGATGATGCCGGATATTGTTAAGAAGTCGGTCCAGGATGGACAAGGTTATCAACGGGCCCGTCAGGCATTCGGCATGCTGCTCAGTGAATATTGGCGGACTGCTTTATACGCCGCCCGTTTGCCAGGAGGTATCTATGTCAGCCGCGACCATAAGGGAGATCCCAACGCCCGGGCACCATTCCGCCTGGTCGAGACTGAAAAGCAACGCGCTGCCCTCAAGTTATTGACTGAGACCGCTTTCAACCCTCCGCCAATTCCCCCCGATGTCTTGAATCATCTGGCTGCGACACGTTGGAGTCACTGGGGTATTCGCGAGCCAATGCGGTTGGACTATCCGATCCAGAACACCATTCTGCTGATGCAAAGCCGGATCCTGGGTCAGTTGATGAACGCCACGACCTTGACGCGTTTGAATGACAGTGAACTCAAAGCACCACCGGAAGCCGACATCTACACCCTGGCCGAGCACATCCGGCTGCTGGTGGAAGGCGTCTTCACGGAGTGGAAGACACCGGTGAAGGGGGAATATACGGTTCGAAAGCCCCTGATTGGCAACTACCGCCGCAACCTGCAGCGGGTCATGGTGAAAGAACTGGCCTTCTACGTGACGTCGCCGTTTGCAGGCGTTCCCGAAGATGTCCGGACCTTGTCTCGGTTCCACCTCAGAGAACTGCAGGCACAGATCGCCGCGACTCTCGGTAATGCCGAAGTCAAACTGGACGATTATTCAAAAGCCCACCTGATCGACTGCAACGAGCGAATCAAGCAAGCCCTGGCAGTGCAGATTATTGCTCCGAGCGTCGACTAAGACGACCTGAGTTTTGACTGAACAATCAGTCTGGAATCCTAAACAGCCCGGAATTCATATTGAATTCCGGGCTGTCTGTTTTTCTCTCGTTCCCATGCTCCGCATGGGAACGCACGCTCTCGAAGCTCCGCTTCGTAAGCCGTAATTTTTCTCAGTTCCCAAAGCCCGAAGCGTAAGTGAGTGAGTCGACGCAACTTGATTCGTTTGATCAACCGGACAGTCCGCGGCACTACATTATGCCCGCAATAACGTCTGAACCGATGACAACTGACCCGTACGCACTCGCTTGCGTTTCGGGCTTTTATGCTTTGGTGAAACATTCAGGTCAATCGATCAGCAGGAGCGCGTCGGGCAGTTCATTCACATCGTCATTTGCTCGAGGCATCACTGGCGACAGTTGCTCACTGACTGAGCGAATGGTCTCACACAGGGCTGAGGTTGGCTTGCCAGCGCGAAGTCGCATCGTAAATTGCGCACACAGCGTGTTGATCTGCTCTTGTCCGAGGTGCTTCAAGACGGATTCATCGGCAATGATCGCAGCCATGCGTTCAAAAAGCGAAATATACAATAAGACTCCGGAGGCCCCTTGCGTGTGGTGGACTCGGTGATCGTAAAAGACGGCCCGAGCCCGGGAAAAGACCTCTTCCTGCATTTGCCGCCGGGGCGTGAACAGACGCCTGAGCCAATCGATCTTGCTTCCGAGGATCGCTCCTGCCAGGAAGCCGAGCACCGTGGCGACGATGAATGCAACAAGTTGCCACGCGGGGTGCGGACCACCCCAGCTCCCTGAGCCTGAATCGGCCGCGGGATACATCACCCAGACAATAGATAGGGTCAACAATCCGGTCCATAACCCGACAACGTCTTCTGGCCGGTCATAGCGACCGGAGCTGGCGGCAACGACCGGAACGATTTCGGCACTTGTCCCCGATTCTGCAGCATGAACGGCTTGATTGACTGCCTGGCGGTCGTTCTCGGAGAAAAGCCGTTGTAAATGGTGCATACTCTAAACCTGCATGGAAAGAAAGAATCGAATCTGGAAGCAACTGCGTGTCATACATCGAATTCGAGGCTGCGTGAAGTCAATTGGCACCAACCCTACCAGGAACCTGA
>JAQGHT010000675.1 GCA_028291565.1 Planctomycetaceae bacterium
TCATTGACAGTTGCCTTGAGACTATTCGCTGATCCCCCACCCCGCTTGCAAGGGTGGTTTAACGGCCTTTGCACTACCTGAAGAATCGAGGTTCCCTGAGAAACGAGTCGTGCATAGGCCGTGAACCCGCCGGGGCAAGCCCCGCGGTGGAGTTCGGCTAAAAATGTCGTTGTTTGTCAGAGATGGCATAGATCGCGGATGGTTTATGTGTTACCATTCTCATGCGATGAACTGAGTAGGATGTGTTCCAGGGCCATTTGAATTCCGGGGTTTTTCCATGTTGACCATTCAGGGCGGACCGGGGAAATCGTTCTGCGATGGCATTTCTCGCCGTAACTTCCTCAGCGCCGGTGCTTTGGGGATTGCCGGACTGACATTTGGCGATGTCCTGCGGCTCCGTGCGGAGCAGCCACCAGCCGCGAAAAAGTTGTCTCGCAAGTCTGTCGTCATGGTTTACTTACCCGGCGGTCCGCCGCATCAGGATATGTACGACATGAAGCCGGGTGCGCCCGTCGAGGTTCGTGGCGAGTTCAAGCCAATCCGAACCAACGTGCCAGGCATGGAAATCTGCGAGCTGATGCCACAACAAGCCCAGATCGCCGACCAGTTCTCGATCGTCCGCGGGATCAAGTTCGCCAACCCGAATCACCTCGTTGAAGAAGTGGTGACTGGGTTCATCCCTGCTGCGCATCGTCCGGCCTTCGGATCCGTCGTCAGTCGTATTCGCGGGTCCGACGCCATGCCGCCTTACGTCAGTTTCGGCGATTTGGATCTAGGGAACCCCGTCAATCCGGAAAACCCCCATTATTTGGGTACCGCTCACCGCCCGTTTTCGCCGCGCGGTCCGGGAATGGAGAACCTCGCGCTCAATCCCCGCGTGTCCCTCGATCAACTGCAAGACCGCCGCCGCCTGCTGATGGCATTCGACAATCTGAACCGCTCTGTTGATCGAGCCGACGCGATGGTTGGGATGGACGAATTCAACGCCCGAGCCTTCGACGTACTTCGATCTGGCCGCGCCAAGGAGGCATTCGACCTGTCCCGAGAACCCGAACACACGCGGCAGAAATACGGGAAGAACACGCAATTCCTGTTAGCCCGTCGGCTTGTCGAGGCTGGAGTCTCGGTCGTGACGCTCGGGTACTCGGGCGGCGGCGGATGGGATACGCATCAGAACAACTTTCCCGCCATGCGAAAGAAACTCCCGGGCTATGATGAAATTCTGACAACCTTCTTGACCGACTTGCACGACCGGGGACTCACCGACGATGTGGCGGTGATCGTCTGGGGCGAATTCGGCAGGTCTCCCGTCATCAGCTCCGACGGAGGCCGCGACCACTGGCCGGACGCGGGCTGCGCCTTACTCGCCGGCGGTGGAATGCGGACGGGACAAGTGATCGGCGCGACCGACAGCACTGCCGCTCGTTCGCTCGGAAACCCTTACACGGTCCAGAATGTCTTCGCCACGCTCTATCGTGTGCTCGGGATCGATCCGGCTCGCACCTTCAACGACCTCGCCGGGCGGCCCCAGTATTTGCTCGATGACCGGACCCCGATCGAGCAGTTGCTCAGTTGAAACGGGCATGACTGCAACCAGCGATCAGATGAACTCATCCCGCCACTCACGGTTGCTCGTGAAGCAGGTATTCCGTGGATCGGGACTGAGATCCAAATCAGATCCCAAACTATAGCGGTTTAACCTTGCACTTGCCTTTTCTCCCCGTTGCGTCGGTACTCCGGATCTCGACCAGACTGTTCATTCCAGAGTTTGAGAACACGATCCAATTGCACTTGGAAAACTCTTGGGCGATTGCCGCTGGATTCGACGGGCTGTGGCGGCGGCTCGATAACAGGGCAATAGATGACCGCATCGGGTTCAGGCGATCAATGGTAACAAGCTGAATTCGCCTCCCAGAACAGCCTTGGTATCCACGGCCAGCCAACGATCGAGCAACGTTGCGTAGACTTGGCGGAAGTCAAACCGCATCTTGAGATCGCCATCGTCGAGATCGGTCATTGAGGGATGCTCGCCCAGGATGCCACTTTGAACCTTTGATCCCGCGAGAAAGACCGGACCAGCCGCACCGTGATCCGTGCCGGCTGAGCCATTTTCTTCGACTCGTCGGCCAAACTCACTGAAGGCCAGCACGACGACGCGATCGTCAAGTCCCGCCTGTTTCAAATCGTCGAGAAACGCTTTCAGCGCACCTGAAAATTCCGCGAGTAGCTGGCGGTGAGCGACAAGCTGACTGGAGTGCGTGTCATATCCCGATTGCGAGGTGTAGTAAACTCGCGTTCCACCACCAAATTTGATCAATTTGGAGACGAGTTGCAAATGGCGGGAGAGTCGCGAGCTAGGATAAGCCGCGGACGTTTCCCCCAGGGCAGGAGTGGTTTCCTGGAACTGTTTTGCCGCGAGGTAGGACTCGTCGAGACTCTGTTCGATGAAGGCTGAGATGTCGCTGGATCCGGTCGTGACTGTGCCCGACGGTTCGACTGGATTGACGAGATTGAGGTCCTGTGCTGAATTCATAGACACAACTTGCGCGCGGCGTCCGCGAATCGCGACGGGAAGTTCTTCTGCTCCCAGGAAGTAGGAATCGGGTGTGCCGGCGGCCCGCCGTTGCAGATCACATGCCCGGCCAAGCCAGCCAATGTGATCGTGCTGAGCCAGGTCGGTACGGGCGTGTTGCCAAATCGACATGCTTTCAAAGTGCGAACGATTGGGATTCGGGTAGCCGACTCCCTGCACAATCGCCAGCCGGCCGCTTTCGAACAGTTCGGCGGCCGGCTTCATCGCCGGATGCAGCCCCAGCGAATCGGTCAGCTTGAGGGTGTCTTTCTGTTCGATCCGAAGAGTCGTACGGGCTTTGCCATAGGTGTCATCATTGAACGGAATGACGGTATTGAGACCGTCGTTACCCCCGCTGAGCTGAATCACGACGAGAATCCGGCCATTGGTCTGAGTTTCCGTAGCGTACAGCGAGCCGGGAAGAAACCCCGGTATGAGCGGAGCGAGTGACACGAGTGAGGCATTGTGTAGGAAGCGGCGGCGGTTCAACATGGCGAACTCGGAAAAAAGTTGAAGGGGATCTTCCTGTGGTAGCTGCGGGGTGATGTCACCCAGTTGGTTCAATTCAATTCAAATGGGCTGCGGGACAGGTCAAGAGAGCGACAATCGCCTTCGTGACCGAGTTCGGATCAGCGCCGGCACCGAAGGAGCCTTTAATTTTCTGTACCGCGGGAATGTCGGCGTTTCCGAACAGGCGAATGGAAAGTTCGTCAATCAGGACATTGACCCCCGGCTGCGGATTCAGGCCAAGCAGTCGCGGCCAATCGAGCTTGGCCCTCGTCACCGATAATTGTCCTTCCGAAAGTGCGGTCGCATAGTTGAAACGAGCAATGACGGTGCGCGGCGACAACCACGCACGTCCCCCGTTCCACCCGCCGACATTGGGCGGGTAAAAGAGATCCTGGCCCATGCGAGTCAGCCACCCGGCCAGGACAACCGTGCTCGGCGGATCGCGTGTGAGCTCCAGAGACCGCAGCGGTGCCAGCAGGTATGTGACCGGATCGCAGACTCGAGTCGCGATGTTTGCGTCGCTGAAAAAGAGGCGTGAATTGAGAATCGTCGAGATGCCCCAACCGATGTCAAGACGATGGTCGCGCAGGCCCGCGGCCAATTCGTCAAGCGCCGCATCATCAACGACATTCTCGCCGAAGAATTCATTCGTCAGCCGCCAGGCGATCCGTCTTGATGTGGCGGGATGTTCGACCAACAGGCGAACGATGTCGTCTCCGTTCCAGTTACCGGTCTGGCCAAAGCACGTTTTGGGGCCGTCGTCGTGGGCCGTCGCGCGCTCGCCGTAGGTACCTTCGCGGACGGTCCGGCCGGTCAAGGCACGAGCCGTCTCACGCACATCCTGCTCGGTATAGTG
>JAQGHT010000315.1 GCA_028291565.1 Planctomycetaceae bacterium
CCTTGAGAAATCGAACCCAAAAACCGACCATTCCCTTTCTGCCTTCCATTTTAACAATTTTTCCACCCACAATGGAGACGCCTACCCGATTAGCCCCATTCGTGTAACGAGCACTTTCTTTCATGGCGAAAAAACTGTGGATTTCTGTTATGGCATGTCCATATCGCGAGTCACGGAGTTTCTCCGACCGCTTCCGCTGGATCGCAATCGGCTGGTCGATCTGGAAAGCGCTCTAAAATATGATGAGCCGACGCATTCTTTTTGCTGCTCCACAAGGTCTTTTATCTCTAACTACGGTGACATTGTGGTTACGAGTAAGCGCTTTCCCCAGCAATTGTTCAGCCTTCGCTTCGGAAAAGGCCCCGATACGCGATTGATTCGAGTCGAGTTGATTCAGCAGGAAAGATACATGATGTGGCTGTTATATTGGCATGGCACGAATGTGGCGCGAGTATTCCCACTTTGGCCTCAACCTATTATTTACAGGGAACTGCCACCTGGCTCGACACTCAGTGCAAATCGGGGTCGAACGAGCGACTGAAAGCATCTCGCGGCGTCAGCCATTGTTTGAACGCAATTCTGCTTTGGTCGAGCCGCTTGAGGCTCGCCACGCTGGACGCCGGCTCGCGACCCGATGAATCAGGTCACTACGAGCGTTTTGTACTTCGCCAACAAAAAAACTCCAATTGTTCGAATTGGAAATCGAGATAAGATGCAGGCCTTCTCTCAATTCAAGAGGTCAAGGATGACACGGTCTCATTTACTCTCAATACTGGTGTTCTGTGCGCTGGGTGAGACGAAACTCGCTTCGGAAGAACCTGCCCCATTCGAAACCATTGAAGCGGTAGAGCATGTCGTACCTGATTCGTTCAACGATTCAAGTGACGATACGCCAAATTCAAGCATCCAACGGTCTCCTGTTCCCAAGATCGAAGACGGTTATAAAAGCTGGCTTCGACGCGGCGGTTACCCAGCGACGGATTCGCAAGATGAACATTACTTGGCGAAACTCGTGAGTGGTCGACAGCGCTTTCCCGGCGAAACCTGTGTGATTGGGAATGTTGATGTCTTGTCTGAGAGCTATGTCACCGACGGCGGAGAAACAGTGACCGTTGAGTATGGAATGTCTGTGTCGCAAATCATCGACCTTCTCCAACCGCTACCTCGGGATCGGGATAGACTGGTCAATTTGGAGAATGCTTTGAAGTATGATTACCTGGGGCAGACATTTCGGGGTATTGCGAGGCCTGTCGTCCAAAATGGCGGTGATATTGTCATTGCCAGTAAGCATTTTCCTCGACAATTGTTCTGCCTTCGCTTTGAAGCCGGCAGCAACCCACAGTTAATTCGAGTTGCTATGGCCCAACAGGACAGGTACACGATGTGGTTATCATACTGGTGCGGCGCCGATGTTGCCGAAGGAACTCGGCTTTGGCCTCAATGCATACCGGGCTCGGAATACCCGAATCCCCCGTGCTTTCGTGTGATCTACTGGTCTGACTACGTGGGAAGTTTCCGGAACTCTCTCTCGGAGCGATATGGTCGCTGACGTCGACGCTCTCTGAGACGGTCTGGCGAAATTCCACCGCATTGCCGTTCATATGGCACCTGATGAATCATGTCACGATAAACGCGCGATTGCTTCGCCCACGTAAATACTCCAATTGCCCGAATTGGAAATCAAAGTAGAATGCCGGCCTCCATTCTCAATTTGGGAGGTCAAGGATGACACGGTCTCATTTTTTTGCATTGCTGGCTGTTTGCATTTTCGGTGGAATAAGCCTCGCCGCTGACGAATCCGCGCTGGTTGAATCAAATGGGCCGGATTCGAACCTCGTCGCAGAACCGTACGGTGTCTTCACCGCCGCTGATTTGGAAAAGGCGACATCGACACTCAGGTTCACCGCTCAACTTCAGGCTCCTCCGGCTTCCGATGTGAAGCCAGCTTATCCTGGTGATGATTTGACCGGTGTCAATGTCCACAGCGATTCTGAAACGGGTCCGAATGATGGGGTGGTAAACCTTGACGGCGATGGTCCTTATTTCCGGCTGTCTTCCACCAGTGGTTTCCATTTAAACGATCCGGAAACCGAGGCAGTCTATTCATGGTTTCATGGAACAGCGTATGCTTCGATAACAACTATCGAAGAAGATGTCGACTCCATCGAAGCCCTGGGTTTCAATCTAAAACCAACTGTTTTGACGCAGTCTTGTTCGTATTTCGGCGCGATGTTGACGCCGATGACTTATCGTTCCAAGTCGGGGGCGACCGTGACTTTAGACCCTGGATTGACTCCAGCTCAGGTCGTGGGAATTCTGCAACCGCTGCCTATCGATTGTGACCGTTTGAGTGATCTGGAAGATTTGCTTAGACAGCGTTTTCAGTTCGGGGCAATGCCCGATTCAAGAGCCGGACTTCGTTTCCTAAGTGGGGGCGAAATCATCGTCTCGAGTCGTTTATTTCCAGAGCAATTGTTCTGTCTAAGCTTCGATCTAGGCCAAATCCCTCGATTGATTCGATCGGAATTACTTGATGGGTCGTATTTGATGTGGCTCCGATACGCGCACGGCAAGAAGGACAACCGTAAAGGCCAGTTTAGGTTTCAAAACCGCGATCGAATCGAATTCAGCGGCATCGATCCATTTTGGTCGCATGGCAATTTATTTCCCAATCTTTTGCCAACGGATTGAACTCGACCCATCGCTGGTAACGTGGGATTTGGTTGATATGATGTGCGACGCTTTGTCATCACTCACCAGGAGCGCGCACCATGTCCTTCACGACCAAGCCAGTTACTTCTCTTCAGACAACTCGCCGGCAGTTCCTGCAAACTTCGCTCGCAACTGGAGCCGCCGCTTTGGCCGCACCCGCAATCTTGCGGGGCCAGAATCTCAACAGCAAGTTGAATATCGCCTGTATCGGGGTTGGTGGCCGCGGCGCGGGGAATATGTCGGCCGTCTCGAATGAGAACATTGTTGGCATCTGCGACGTGTTTGAACCGACCGTCGATCGAGTCAGCATGACGTTTCCCAAGGCTCGCAAGGCGGTTGACTATCGCAAACTGATGGACCACGCCAAAGAGTTCGACGCAGTGGTGGTCAGCACGTGTGAACACACCCATGCTTTCGCCACTCTGGCCGCATTGCAACTGGGAAAACACGTCTATTGTGAAAAGCCGCTAACACATAATGTCTGGGAGGCCCGCATCATTCGCGAAGCCGCTCGGAAGGTCAAAGTGGCGACGCAAATGGGGATTCAGATTCACGCCGAAAAGAATTACCGTCGTGTGGTAGAACTCATTCAAACGGGGGCAATTGGTCCGGTTCGCGAAGTCCACGTCTGGGTTTCTCGGGCCTGGGGATTGCAAAGCGAAGCCGACGCCAAGAAATATGGGGATATCGTCTCGGTCCAGAACCGTCCGGTGGAAACAGATCCCATTCCCGCAGGTCTGAACTGGGACTTGTGGCTCGGACCGGCCAAAGAACGGCCATTCAATAAGGTCTATTTCCCCGGTCCAAAGTGGTATCGCTGGTGGGATTTTGGCAGCGGAACGATGTCCGATCTGGGCAGTCACTGGAACGATCTGCCATTCTGGGCTTTGAAACTCGAATCGCCGCTCACGATCGAAGCCGCTGGCCCGCCACCGCACCCGGAACTCGCGCCAGCGTCGATGCAGGCGACTTACCATTACGGCCCCCGAGGCGACATGCCAGACGTCAAGCTGACGTGGTATCAAGGGGTGAATAAGCCGGCGCTCTGGCAGGAAGGGAAGATCCCGACCTGGGATTCGGGAGCCTTATTCATCGGCGATAAAGGGATGTTGCTCTCGGACTATTCCAAGCATGTCCTGTTGCCGGAAACGCAGTTTAAAGACTTTAAGCGTCCCGAACCGTTTATCAAGGATTCCATCGGCCATCACGCTGAGTGGCTCAACGCCTGCAAAACCGGCGAGCCGACCACCTGCAATTTCGAGTACGCTGGCCTGCTGACTGAAGCCAATCACCTGGGCAACGTGGCCTATCGGGTCGGCAAAAAATTGGAATGGAACGCCGCGGCATTGAAATGCCCCAATGCGCCGGAAGCGGATCAATACCTCAAACGGATCTACCGTGACGGCTGGAAACTGGCCTAAGAACGGACCAACGAACCCGGCGAGCGATGGTGTCAACCCACTGGTCCCCTCGTTCCCAAGCTCTGCTTGGGAACGCACGTCCCGAAGCTCCGCTTCGATGACAGCTAAATTCTCGCCGTTCCTGAGGTGAAGCAGTGCTTCCAGCGACTGCGTTCCCATGCAGAGCATGGGAACGAGATCGAAAGGCGACTACAATCTGACATCCCGCAATTGGTTGGCCTATCCAGCGGTTGTGGATCAAACAGATTGTTGTCTGCTGAGAGTTCTTTTATGTGGCGTTTCGCCTTCCGGAATTTGTTGACGCGACCGATGCGTTCGTTGTTGTCGTTGCTCGGGTTGACCGTGGCCATCGTCGGGATGGTGGGGTTGTTCTCCGTCGCCGAAGGCATCGACGAGATGGTCCATAAGACCTTCAAAGCGATTCCGGGGCTTGCCGTATTGCAACCCGGCGCACCGATCCCCATTTTTTCCCGGCTTCCCAAGGCTTGGGGTGAAGAAATCGCACAAGTCGAAGGGGTGCATGAGGTCAACGCGGAGATCTGGGCGCGGGCGCACATTATCGACGATCAACCGGTCTTCAATCCACCGCGGTTCCTGTTTGGGACGGATATTCCAAGCCGGCTGCGGATGAATTTTGCGGTCTATCGCGAACACATGGTTGAGGGCCGGTTCCTGCAAGTGGACGACATTGGTACCTACCGAGCCGTCATCAGCAAGCCGATCGCAGAAGAGTTCGAAGTCAAAGTCGGTGAATTTCTGAATGTGGACGGCCAGGATCTGGAAATCGTCGGCATCTACAGTTGTGGTTCGTTGTTGCTCGACGTGGCGATTCTGCTCGATATCGGAGTGGTTAAGAAATTGGCGCGGATGGATGGCGAATTCGTGTCGGCCTTCTACGTTGAACCCAATCCTGGAGTCGACCGCCAGGAACTCGGAAAACGGCTGTCAGCTCAGTTCAAAGACCGGAAAGTTCCGGGGGGCTCTCCTTTGGAAGTGCTTCAGGGTTTGTCGACGCTGTCCAGCCTGCAGACATTGCTTTCAGCTCCAAAACAGGACGCTTCCAAGTCGGAGAAAAAGTCTGCGCAGGCATCCCGAGTCCGGAAAAATAAAAAGCCCAAATTGAAATCCGATAGCAGCATTGAAGTCCGCAGTTCCGACGATTGGGCGGTAGAATTCAAACGGTTCAGCGCGGATCTGGACATTTTTCTCATTGTCTTGACCAGCATTGGTGTCACCATCGCCGTGCTGAGTATCGTGAACACGATGTTGATGAGTGTCACGGAGCGGTTCATCGAATTTGGGATCTTGAAGGCGAACGGCTGGACGAACCGCAATGTTCTGTTGCTGATCACATACGAAAGTGCACTGCTGGGAATTTTGGGTGGGCTGCTGGGCTCGGGGATTGGCTGGATTGCGACGATTGTGGTGAATGCAAATTGGCACGATCGGATTCATCTGTATGCCAGTCCGCAATTATTGATTTTTGGAGTTGTGTTCAGCACCGTACTGGGGATCCTCGGCGGCCTTTATCCGGCGATCTGGGCCTCGCGGATGATGCCGATGGATGCCATCCGCCGAGGTTAAGTAAGAACGCAAAAGTAATCATGTAGGATGGCCGCCCTCGGCCGTCTGAGTTTCTGACGGTCGCAAGACCACAAATAATCAGCTTCAGTGGAATCATGTTCGAAATATGAAACATCCGGAAGCGGGAACACTAATCTCCGTTAATTCCCGCTAATGAGGAATGAACGGGATGCACGTTGCTGAATTCCTGGCCGGGAGATTGGCGAATAATCTCGAAAAAAGGGAAAGACTTGATGATTCAAACGAATGATTTGCGACGTTCAAGTTTCAAGTGGGTTCTCGTTTTCCTGGCGTTGTGTGGTCGTGAAGTTCCAACAAGCTACGGAGCTGATGACTCCTCGATTGCGACGATGGATGAATTGAAATTCACGGCACCCAAAGAGAAGGGCCGTGTTGAACTCGTCGACGGGCAGATGGGAAAGGCGGTCCAGTTTTCTTTTGACAAGGACGGCAGTGGGAAATTCGCCACCAGCAATATTCGCGGGACGCCTGCCTGGGACCAGGCGGCGGGATTCTCGTTCTGGGTCAAAGGAGATGGCTCCGATGCGTGGGGCGGCCTGGAAGTCATCTATGATGATGACTACGCCGTTCGTTACGACTACATGTTCCCCATCAAGAGCAAACAGTGGACGAAAGTAGTCGTTGCCTGGCAGGATCTGATTCCCGTGCTGCCCGGGCCCAAGGCTCGGACATTGAATCCAAGCGGTGAGAATCGGCCTTCCAAACTGAGCGGTCTGTGGTTTGGTAAATGGTGGTATTGGAGCGAGTATCCCGCACATTCGTTTGTGATAGATGAGATTCGACTTGAAACGGACATTCCGCGTGATGCCACGGACTACACATCGAGCCATCCGCCGCTGCAGCGTGTCCTGGAGAAGCTGAAATCCGGCCGGCCGGTCACAATTGTGACGCTGGGCGATTCTCTCACCGATTTCCGGCACTGGGCCAATCGCACTGTTTCCTGGCCAAACCTGCTGCGCGACGAACTGCACCAGAAATACAAATCGGAAGTGACGATCGTCAATCGGGCGATTGGCGGCACTCAACTCACGCAGAACCTTGTTTTGATGCCCCGTTGGCTCGAACGGTCTCCGAATCCGGATCTGGTGCTGATCTGTTTCGGCGGCAATGACTGGGACGCCGGGATGCGTGGCCCGATGTTTCTCGAGGCCAATCTGGACGCGATCGACCGCGTGCGCCGAGCGACGAAAGGCAAGGCCGACGTCCTGTTGATGTCCACGATTCCGTCCGCCACCCGGTGGGACGTCACTGCCGAATTGAGCGAGGCCTGCCGCAAAGCGACGGTAACAGCCAAGTCGGGGCTGGCCGATACCGAGAAGGCTTTCTTGGACGCTGGCAAATCCGACAAGAATCGATTGTTCGTGGATGACCGAGTCCACTTGTCCCCGGCAGGACACAAATTGGTTGTCAAAACGATTCTGCAAGCGATTGAAGATGCGTCTCGATAGATTCATACAAAAACTACTTGGCCGGGCCATCAAAGCGATAAGTCACCATTGATCTCGCGGGTAACTTGTCGGAAAAACTTCCTGCGGTCAATTTGAGAGCCGGTTGTGCGACCACGTCTTCCTGGGCACTTGTGCGGGTTCGTTCGGCCTTGGCCACAGTGGAGTATTTGCCGGTCAATTTCAGCGAAATCGCAGCGGGCTTGTCTTGCGCATTGACGATGTGCACGACGAGTGTCTTGCTATCCGCGGACAAAAAGGAAGTTGGTTTGACTCCGGGTTGACCGTCACCTGTCGCTCCTGGCCCGGCGAGATTGACTTCGACCACCCGCATTCCCGGCGTTAGAGGCTCGGCCCATTGCCGGAAGAGATAATACGGCTTCGTCAGTTTGTAATCGTGGCCCCAGTCAATGTGGATGAACGCTTCGCCGCTGTCTCGTGGTGGATAGGCCCAGTCATAGGCCATGAAGACATTGACTCCACCTCGGAAGGCATCGTGCATGGCAAGGCCATATTCCGTCGCGGAATTGATCATTCCAGGAGACGGGTCCTTCTTCCGCGCGCACCATTCCGTCAACCAGACCGGCCGGTTGCCCGCCAGTTTGCGGAGCGCGCCCCAACGGTCACCGCGCGGATCGTAGTCATGTGAGCCAACGACATCGACTGATTTTCCCGAGCCTTTTAAAACGCGCGGCAGATAATCCTGAGCCGCTCCGACCGCACTCAGTGTGTTGGGCGTGACCAGTTTCACACGCGGGACTTCTGGAAACTTTTTGGACATTTTATCGAGATAATCTGCGACAGTCTTGAACAACGCGGCATGGCGTTCTGGTGACAAGAAATAGCCAGGCTGGGTATGTGGCCAGTCTGGTTCGTTGGTAATGCTCAGATACTGAACGGGAGCGCCATGGCGTTGCATATGCGCCAGAAAGGCCCAAATGTATTCCGCAAGTTCCAACTCCATGCCGTCCTTGATTGTCGCCCGTGTTTCTCCTCCGCCCGATGCATCATTGTTGGTTTTCATCCAGGGGGGCGGCGTGTAAAGGGTGGCGAAGAGTTGTATCTCTGGCTGCCGTTTCAATGCCGCTTTAGCAATCTGCAACGTGTGCTGGCAATATTCAAAATTCTTCTCGTCGAATTCGGGTGTCCAGGGGTCGTCATTGTCGTTCTGGGGCTCATGGATTTCCCGGATCATCAGTTGTAGAAAGCGCGTGGGGATGCGCGAGAACATATCATCGTACAATTGTTGCTGACGCTCTGTTTTATTCCGTGCATCCAGGCTGGTGATATGGCCTTCATAGAAAATCGCGCCGACCCCCAGTCCTTCAAATATCTGCCGGGGCTTTGTGGTTTGGACGGTGATGCGCGTTATATCCTGTGCTCGGGTGATGTCGCTGGGCAACAGGATTGTGATGGAAATCGCAAACAGGATGTAATGCGTGAAACGACACATGTCGGCACTTCGTCTGACGTACGCGTAGCATAAGCCTCTGGCTTGTGCGTCCGATGGGAGGGATTTCAACTAATGGGGACAGATAGGTCCCATTGGTCTTATACGTCCCATACGTCCCGTTCGTCTAGCCGGGTGTGTAGAACAACGTGAGTTTTCGCATTCTTCGTATTTCTACGCGTTATCGAATTTCCGAATCTCGATGATGATCGTGATTACGAGTACGAAAAACTGCATGCATGCCAACACGCACAAGCCAGAGGCTTATGCTACGCCATGCGATGCTATGTCAATCTGGCGAAGCCGATGTGACGTACTGCGCCTCCCAACCGCGATGCCGCGTCTTCGTGTTGAATCGCCTCAGCGATTTCCGGAAAGACTTCGTTTGCAGCGGCCAGGCAGGCGTCGACATGTCGACCTTCGTGGGCCATGCTGGGATAAAAGCCACTGCCGAGTAAAAATCCCTTATCGAGCATCCTGGTCGTCATCAGTGTACCGAGCGCCGCCGAATCGGGATGCTCGAAACCAAAGGATGTGATCGCCGGATGACCAGAGATTCGGACGGGAACGGAATGTGCCTGTCCGAGTTTCGTCCAGCCATCGCGAAAGCGTTTGCCGATTCGCTCGACGTGGGCGGGTGCGTTTACACGTTGCAGCTTGCGAACGGTGGCAAGGGCGGCGGTCGGGCCGACTCCTTCGGTCCAATAGGTGCTGGAAATGAACGAATTCTGAGCCGCTTCCATTACGGAGGCCCGGCCGATGATAGCCCCCATGGGGTGTCCGTTTCCCAATGCCTTGGAGAACACGGCGATGTCCGGTGTCACACCGTAGCGCAGGTGGGCGCCACCACAAGCCAATCGCCAGCCGACGGAAATCTCATCCAGAATGAACACGGCTCCGTTTTGGCGGCACAAATTGCGAACGCCTTCCAGGAAACCGTGTTCCGGGTCGATCGAACGCGTCGGTTCCATCACGACGGCTGCGATATTCCGTCCATGGTCGCGGAAGTGGCGTTCGAGTTCCTCCAGCTTGTTATAGTTGAACGGCAGCATGGTTCCGCCCAATCCGGCGGGAACTCCTAATGGTTCGAGACCGGGCAACAAGTGGCCACGCAGCCGATCGCCATTGCCAGCTGCACCCTGTTCAGTGCCGGGAATGTTGGCAGCCAGATACCAATCGGACCAACCGTGATAGCCGCAAAATGCAATGCGGTCGCGGCCTGTTGATGCGCGGGCAATCCGCACGGCCGCCGCCATGGACTCACCACCGGTGCGGCAGAAACGGGCTCGTTCCGCCCAGGGGTGCAGTTCTATCAGCAGTTCTGCCAGCTCGACTTCCTCCACTGGGTTTAGCGTACACATCGATCCGAGTTGTACGCGTCGTACCACTGCGTCGGTGACATCGGGGTCGGCGTAACCGAGCAGGCACGAACCGATGCCGGATGAGGTCATATCGCAGTAACGCCGGCCGTCGAGGTCAATGACTTCACAACCACGGGCCTCGCGGTAATAGGCGGGCCAGCGGTCGGGGGCATACATTTCGGGGCGCTTGCTCAAGAGTTGCGTGCCACCGGGAATCAGTTGCCGCGCACGCGTGTAGGCGGCTTGCGTCTCGTTTGTGAAGATGCCCGTGATGCCCAGCATCTGTCTCGCGTTGGTTCTGAATATGCGTTCAATATCGTCGTCGCGCAGCTTCATGGTGCGGCATGCTTGTTGCACCGCCAGCAGGCATTCCAGGCCAATATAAAGGGGTTTGGCAAACTTCGAGCTGTTCCAGTCGAGCGAATCCGCATACAGCCATTGAAATCCGTCGCCGATACTGACACAGCGTCCGAGCATCTCGCTGACGGGGAAGTCGGCGCCATACAGGAGTCGGCTGGTACCGAATTCGCGAAGAATGGCTTCCATCGGAGCGGCTTCGCAGACGGCGGACGTATCGAAATAGACGTTGTCGAGCCCTCGTAATGATGCAATCCCTTCGACAGTATGTCCTCCGCAAAATCCACGTGCCGCGTGGGCCAGGATTAAACGCGCGTTCGGATAACGCAAACAATGCTCGCGAATGTAGACCTGGTTGGTGATGTCGGCCAGCGCTCTGGACTTCACCATGTGTAACATGATCGCCAGACCATATTTCTGGCACAGCTCCCAGGCCCATTCCGGGATAAACGTTTCTGTCGGCGCTTCAAACGTGTCAGGTTGACCGGAAAAGACATGGTACACCTTGAAACCCACAAAGCCGTCCGCCAACAGAGTGGCTTCCACCTGAGCCGGATCATCTTTGGGGCTGATCATCATCAGGGCACGCGAACCAGGCAGCCGCTTGAGTTCGTCGGCGACAAAGCGATTCGCCGCGGGAATATCGAGCGTGACCTTGGGAACGGTGAAGATCAGGCCGCCTGACGGACGCCGGTCACCCATCCAGCGTTCGACTGCCCAACAGTAGGCAGACCAGCCGACATTGCTATTGGGATCAACCAATTCTTTCGGCATCGCGGGGGTCGAATCGACATCGCGGTAGAGATGCAGATGGGCGTCAAAACTGTCCGGGGGGACAAAGGAACGCAGGAACTTGTCGAAGAAACCCAAAGCATCAAGAGTTTTCACGATATTGCCCTGTGGCTAAACGAAATCCAATGGCTGCAACCCACGCGGATATCCTAATAGGTACGAATCACTTTCACAACGGGCGGATTTTACGTGTTCGCCTCATTGTCCGAAAACCATGCTGAAATAGCGAGAATCTGATTGACTGCGGATGTTTGTGTCGATATACAATGGATCGTACCAATGTCGGACCATTGTGTTTTTTCTTGGTTTGCTTCGAAACTGGCTGAAATGTCTATCAATGTGGCGTTAAAACCCCGTGAAGTTGTTTCCTTGCCTGAATTGTCATCGGGTGGAGATGACTGCGCGCCCGGTCCGAAATACGAACAACTGCGGCAGCAGATCATCGATCAGATCACGACGGGGCGATTAAAGCCGGGTGATGCCTTGCCGACCGAACGCTGGTGGGCAGAGCAACACAAGCTCGCTCGCAGTACCGTGCGGCAAGCAATGTCCTCCCTCGAACACGATGGTCTGATTCGTCGGCTGCAGGGCAAGGGGACCTTCGTGCATGAGCAGGCCCGCGACCGGCTCGGGGATGGTCTGGCCGTCTTCGCGCTCGTGCTGCCTGAGACTCAAGCGGGGTTTTATCCGTCGCTGCAGCGCAGTTTTGATGAGGCTTCGACGGCCGTCCATCATCAGTTGCTGGTGTGTAATTCGGGCAATAATGTGGACCGTCAGGGAAATATCATTCTGCAGTTGATGGACAAGCAGGTTGCCGGCGTTGCATTAGTGCCAGTGACGCTGCCTCCAACGCCGGCGTACCAGATTCGGCAGTTGCAGAAGTCGGGAATCCCGGTGGTCTGCTGTCATCGCCGCGTCGAAGGTGTGAATGCGCCATTGCTGGCGATTCCTTTTCTGGAAATTGGACGGTTTGTAGCTCGGGCTCTCGTCGAAAGAGGCCATCAGCGTGTCGCGTTTTTTGCTCCACATCGAACTGCGGCCTCTCAGGCGTATGAATCCGGTCTGCGAGCGGGTTTGGCTGAAGGGCGCGGCCAGGTTTTAGAGGACTGCGTCTTCTACGGTGCTGATGCTTTGGTCGATCCCGCCGAGCACGAATTTGAAATCGCCGCCGCACTCGAAAAAATGCTGCATCGGGAAGATCGTCCCACTGCGATTTTTGCCAGCTTCGATTCGTTAGCCGAGTTGATTTACCTGCTGTTGGAGCGGTTTGGACTACGCGTGCCCGATGATATCTCGATCGTTGGACTCGGTGGCCGGTCGCGTTCCACGCCGATGATGCGCAGGATGTCTTCGGCGACTGTCGACGAGGTTCAGATCGGCCGGCAGGCGGCAGAGCTCTTGGAGCGGATGCGCCGCGGGGAATTACCGATCGACAGCACCGAAACTCATGTGGCGGCGATTGGGTTGTCGGAAGGGCAGACGTTGGGAAATGTGCCGGAATTGTCCCTGAGCAAGTGAATCGAACGCCGTTGAAACAGCTGCAGACGGGTGCGCACCCGGAGAATGAAAGGCAAGTGTTGAGCTTCGGCCTAATGGTTCGAAAAAGACAAGTCGTGCAGAGGCCGTGGCCCTGTCGGGGCCAGCCTGGTGGCGTGAAAGTCATGCTGTTGTCTGTTGTGTCTCGAGTGGATTCGACATGAAGCGATTGTTGATCATCCTGTTCTCGGTTATGGTCGCCGTTGGCGTCTCCTCCGTTCGAGGTGCGGATACGGTTACGGAACAGGAAGTGATCACTCCCGCCATGCGGGAACGGGCGATCACAGTCCTGCGCGAGACAATGGATCGCGAAACGCGCTGGATTAAGGTGCATGCCGCCGAGTACCTGCTCGAATTGAGTTATCCGCTGGGAGTCAAGACGGCGTTTGAAGCCGAATTGGCGGCCTACGAAAACCAGCCTCAATACCGCATCGGTATCTGGCGCGTACTGGCTCGATCGGCCACGACTGCGGAAGAGCGGCAGATGTGGGTCGACCGGATTCGCGCTGTTGTGACTGACAAGGCGTCGAAAGATCGTGTTCATGCTCTGGAA
>JAQGHT010000328.1 GCA_028291565.1 Planctomycetaceae bacterium
CACGGATGACATTTCGTCACTGAGCTAACTGCCAGCGCGATCGTGGCCTTGGTCTTCGCCGAAATATGACCGTCCGTCCAGACAAACTTCTTGAAATTCATGTAGAAGTCCTGGAGAAACGCCGGAACACGTCCATAAACATAGAATGGTTCAGGAAGGGGTTGATCGCCGAACAACTCACGCAACCGGCCATATGTTTGCAAGACTTTATCGTCCGCTTCCGAGTCTGAGACGGGTGCAATATGCCACATGAATTGAATCCTGGTGTAAGCGATCTTCTCGTCAATAAAGGGGGCCGAAAACAGCCGCGTAGAGCTTTGACTGAGGACTGTAATCGTCTTCGACTCCCCTATAGGCTTTTTGGCTGGCTCTAAAGGTTCGGCTCATTCAAACCTGAGCGCAAACACCTGAGTCGATCAAGGTCTTTGCACCAGGCCAAGCCCGGAGGCAGCCGTAGTGCAAAGCCCCAATCAACTGGAGACAAACTCAGCCGAGCTTGTTCAGAAATGCGTAACAACTAATTCAGGGTCTGGTCGCCCTTCTTCCAATTGCAGGGACACAATTTGTCAGTCTGCAATGCATCCAGAACACGCAAGACTTCGCCCACGTTTCGACCGACACTCAAGTCGTTCACATTCACGTAGCGGATGATGCCTTGAGGATCAATCAGGAATGTACCACGGTAGGAAATGCCGAGATCTTCTTTCAAAATCCCCAGAGCAGCCGACAAATGGCGAGTCTTGTCAGACAGCATCAAGTGCTTCATTTTCGCCAGATCCTTGTGCGCATCGCACCAGCCCTTATGCGAGTATTCGCTGTCGGTGCTGGCAGTCAATAAAACGCAATCGCGGTCAGCGAATTCGCCCACGTTGTCATTGAACGAGACGATCTCGGTCGGGCAGACAAACGTGAAGTCGAGCGGATAAAAATACAGGCAAACCCACTTGCCCCGATAATCCGACAGTTTCACATTGGAAAACTGTGCGTCGGTATTGTCCTTGGAGCGGTCGTACGCGGCCACGGCGACATCAGGAGCGGGTTGTCCAACACTTGCAGTCATGGAATAAAATCCTCTATTGAACGGACAGTTGAAGTATCTCGATCCCAAACGCGTGTTTGAGAGCGCCGCTAAACCGGGTTTGCACCTGGCAGCCGGAGTTGCATGGAATTCGAAGCGTGCTTCGAAATAAATCGCTCTCGACCAACTCGAGAACGAACGGAGCTTTCAGACCTCTGGCAACCCCCATAATTTGGGGGTTGCCAACTCAAGACTGTTGCCTGATGGATCGCGGAAATAGAGCGAATATCCGCCTCCCGGCCATTGAACTTCCGACTCAATCGTGACTCCTGACGCCACCAATTTGGCGCGCCACGTGTCGATTTCCGACTCAAACATCGCCAGCGCGGTGTGCCCGGCACCGGTTGTCCCATGCGGAGGAATTACACCACCGTTCACGATATGTCCCGGACGCGATGTCGCCGCCGCGCTAAACAACAGCAGCATGCCCGAACCACAACGAAAGAACACGTGCCGGCCCGGTTGGCTCGAATGTTTCTCGAGCCCCATTATGACCGCGTAGAATTGCTCGGCCGAATCCAAATCGTCCACGCAAAGGGACGTCTCAAGTACTCCGTGAAGTATAGGGACGGCAAGTTGTGGATCAGCGGAAGTCGACATCGTATTCAATTCTCACGCCACCGGGCATGCCCCGGTGGGTGCACGGCCTCTGCACGACTTTCACAAGGACAAACACTGTAGGAGCCGAGTAAAGGAGGTTGCACCACTTATGAATGCGAAGGCTCCTGACGAGCAATATAGTACACTGGTGCGCAACGGAGTTGACTTCACCGTTCTATTCTACAGGGCGAGTCAACTCCTACTTTGAGAAAGCGGCTGCGACCTACAGATCCGCATCAACGCGAATGATCTTGCCGGCCGGCTTATTATCTTTGCTCGTACCAAACTCGGTGATGTAGAGATGCCCATCCTTGCCAAACGTCAATGAAGTTGGCTTGTCAAGACTCAGGACCTTAGTCGCTGTGACCTTGTCACCTTCAACGGTCAGTTCGAAGAGACCACCTTCGGAGGTCTTCACCCAGGCGAAGTCAACCACATACAACTTGCCGGTCTTGGGGCTATACGCCAAACCCGCGATGTCGTGCAGGCCCGTCTTCCAAATCTTGATGGACTTGCCGTCGTCTGGATTATAAGTTGTTAGCAGGCTGTCATTCGGGACATTCATTTCACCCATCTGGCTGACGACCAGGTGTTTGCTGTCCGGGGAAAATGTGATTCCCACCGGTGCGTCGACATTGGTCGCCAACTTCGTCGCGATGAACGGCTTCAACTCACCGGGCTTGTGTTCCTTCAATTCCGACTTGGCGATCCAGCCCTTCGTGTCATCGCCGTTGCAGGTGATGAAAATTGCGTGATGACCGACCGCGACACCATAATAATTGCCTTCGCCTTTGGCCGAATCTTTGCCAGCCTTGATCGGCCCCAGGACGAACGCGGCGTCCTTCGCAGTGTGCGGCGCCTTGGGGGCGGCTTTGCCAACGGGCATCACCAGCACGACTTCTTTTTCGTCCGGGTTACTACCGTCCGCCACGATCAGATGATCGTCGCCTAACATCCCAACGCCTAGAGGTCCGATATTGTATTTGGGCCCCTTACCATAAATATCCGTTGCGAAATCACCGACTTCCTTATGCAGCGTAGGCTTCGCGCCGAGCACCAGGCGATAGACACCGGTGTGAGCGGCGACAAATATGTCACCTGTCGATTGCTGCACGGCCAATCCCGAAGGATTATCAATACCATCTGCCACCACGGTCGTCTTGGGCTCGGCGGCAAAGCCCACCGCGCACATCAGAGATGCGCTGACTGCCACAAGCCAGGCGTTCTTGAAAATCATTGAGAATCTCACTTCTTGCTAAGGGTGTATTCGCTTCGGGATTCTGTTCGGAAAACTCAGACCAAACGGCAAAACCAGATTCAGGCAGGCACTTTATCTGATCTCAAAGCCAGCCTGCTCTGGCTCTGAGGGTGACTCGATTGGACAACAAGCCTACGGGAGCTTCGGCGGTTTGACGTCGGGGTATTTGCTGCTGGACAGGCCTTCCTTCATGAAGGTCACGAGATCCGCAATCTGCTCCTTCGTCAACTTCAGCGGGAAAATCTCTTCATCGAGATATTCATTTGGAAAACCGCCCTTGTTGTAGTGCGCAACGACTTCTTCCAGCGTTTTTAAGCTGCCGTCGTGCATATAAGGCGCAGAACGGGCGATGTCGCGTAGTGTCGGTGTTTTAAAGGCACCTTTGTCGCCTTCCAGCTTGCTGGAGGCATACCGGCCGTGATCAGGTTCCTTATGATGCATTCCAATTCCAATATTGTGGAAGGCATTATCGGTGAAATTTGGACCACTATGGCAAGAACTGCAACGGGCCGCACCGAAGAACAAATCTCGGCCCCGTTCGGCGGCTGGAGAAAGGGCTTTCGCATCGCCGGCGGTAAAACGGTCATAAGGCGAGTCCCCCGATAATACCGTCCGCTCGAACGCGGCAATCGCCTTTCCGATTCCCTCTGACGTCACGTCGGTCTTAAAAACCTTCTGAAACTGAGATTTATAACCTGGAATGCCATTCAATCGTTTAACAACTTCAGGCAGCGTCATGTTCATCTCAATGGGATTCTGGATTGGCCCCAGGGCTTGCTCCTCGAGCGTATTCATGCGCCCGTCCCAGAACTGAAACACTTGAAATGCCGTGTTAAGCACGGTTGGAGCACTCCGGCCACCCTTCAGGCCGTTCACTCCCGTTGCGACAGCTTCTCCATTACTCCACCCCTTGGCGGGATCGTGACAGCTGGCACAAGAAACCTTGCCGTCACTCGACAAACGCGGATCAAAGTAAAGCTGGGCACCCAAGGCGACCTTTTCAGGCGTTATCGGGTTGTCAGCCGGATGGATGATCTCTGGCAGTCCCGAAGGAACCTTGAATACAATGATCGAGGACTTTTCGATCGGAGGCTTATCTTCGGCGGAAATCGGACTGAAACTCATGTATCCGAAACCGCCAAGCATCAATACGAGCGATGCGCAGCTCAATAAGCGTGGAGAATAGAGGCTGAAACTCAAGCCAAACCGGCGCGGCATAGTGGATTTCCAGAGGCAGGCGTCTAGCGGGTAGGAAAATTCCGCATGTTGCGGCTAAGCGTATCTTATGCAGTGGGGACCGTTCTTCAAGTCTGACAAGAAGAATGAATGGTAAAGAGGTCGGCCAAGGGACATCAAGCGGCCCCCAGAGGTCGTGACGGCAGGCACGAATTGCCGATTCCATCACAAAAAGAGCGTGAAAGATGGGCGCGCCCGTGTTTCGCGACGTCGCGAGGGATTTTCAAACGGCGAAATCTGAGTTCCTGCCTCGCCGTTCACGACACGGAGTGTCGTCCCACCAGGCTTAACGGTTTGCCGTGGCTCGGTGCGAGGTTTTTGCCCAATTTGGCCCTGTCAATGCATGGCGAAGGTCCGAAGCGGACTGTTTGTTTCGTCGTGAATCCAACAAGAGACGAACCAATACCGGAGAAATAAAGGCGACGTTGGCAATCAGCATCACGCTGCCAAACGTCATCATTCCGAGACAAATGCCAATTCCTAAATGAATCGGAATGGCTACGGCCAGCATCAAGGGGCGACTCAGACGCCCCCAGATCAGGACAATATACGAGAGTTCCCAGGCGATCGTAACGTGCGTCAAAATGTTAACCAGCCAGGGGAAATGTACGAGCCAGACCATGTCCACTGACTGGTATTCCAGATTGGCGACTGCTCCCCAGAACGCGGTGCCATCCCACCAGGCTGGACCTTGCAGCTTTGACAGCCCCGCGAACAGATACAGCACGCACATCTGCCATTGGATCAATCGAATCGCGATATTTGCAGCAATCGACGGTCGAGCTGGTGTGAGTGGCAGCCCAGTTTTTCTCGAAGCCAGCCAGCGGTCCAGCGAATAGGCCGCACCACTGGGGCCGATCGCCAGATATAGAGACAAAAAGCCATTGATTTGATCCAGACCAAACATCGCGTCGGGAGCCCGATGCGCGTAACTCAACGTGATCAGACACGTGAGAATCGAAGTCAAACGCGTCCAAATTCCCAGCGTGAACATCAAACAGACGACTAACGCAACGATATGGGTAGACCACAGCCACGCTGGAGAATTGGACCACCAAAAATGACTCCATTGCCATCCACCACGTTGCATCAGCGAGACGACATCGTGATCCAACCAGCTCTGCGGTCCGAAAAACGCCGCCAAGTCCAGAGTCCAGACCAGGTGAGTGTAAAAAATCATCGCCCCGGCCAGGATCCGCAACAACCCCAGTGTCGCCGGATCAGCGGGCGTAAACCAGAAGCGATTCCAATTCGCCGCCGTGGTGCTGAACAAGTCCCGGAAGTAGGTACGAATGAGCGACATAGTGCTTCAGGTTTAGCGGCGAAGGGGCAGGGTATTCAATTGGCTAAGGATTGGCGTATTAATAAATGTCGTAAGAGCGGCGTCTCTCTGCTTCGATTTCGCAACGGTCCTGACGAGGTTGCATCCCCCACTTGAAAAGCACCAATGAACCGATGCGTCGAAGAGTTTGCCTGGACGGCAGGCTCTTCAACAGCAAGTCGAGGAGTGACTCGCCTACAGGAAATTTGGCCGGCACTTTGATTTACGACTCCAGATGACAACCTCACGATGCCGGCAATTCTTCTGGATCGTCAGCTCGAAAGACCCCCAGACTTCGTTCGAAAAAGAGTCGCTGATCCGACAGCTTCATCCCGTCCAAAACCTGGTTCGGAGAGGGAAAGAGGTGCCGGATCAATATCAGCTTGACTTCCTTCGCATTGTGTACTGTCAGCAGGTGCCTGGCGTACGATTTACTAAAGGCGAGCAAGAATTCGGGCGGAGCCCCGTCTTCCGCGAACTGCGCCATGTGTTCGCTGAGCATGAAGTGGCGGTGATACCGCAGACGCGGCTGCTGTTCCTGTTTGTTGGGGAAATAGCCTGTCTGATTCGAGCCATCCGCGAGTACCATTTCATAGC
>JAQGHT010000682.1 GCA_028291565.1 Planctomycetaceae bacterium
GCTTTAACGCTGTACTCGGCGTTTAAGCAGTGCTTTTCACCGCTCCGAATGCACTGCTTAACGACCGAGTACGGTCGCAAAGCAGTGGCACATCACCGGAAGACGCAAAGTTAAACCGCTATAGGATCGGCGCATCAATAACTGTCGGAAGTTGGCTACGGCCTTTCAGGTCATCGACGGGCAAGAGTGCCCATCCTACGGCACTTATTGCTTCGCAAATCCTGATGCGGTTCGATCAATTCTCTGAGCGCGCAGTTGTCGAAATGCCTCGACCAACGGAACTCCTGCATCGCCTGCTCGCCAATCACTGAGGGCTTGTTGAACTGCGACCAGGTCTTCGTCAATTTCTGTTAATGCCTCCATCGCGGATCTCAACACGTCATCACGAGAACTGTAGCGGCCAATTGCCAGCTGTTTTTCTACCAACACTTCAACATCTTGCGGAACCAGGAACGGCATTTCTGTTGCCTCACTTGCGAGAATTTGAAATATCAGGTCGTTCCACCGCCAGCAGGTCCAATTCGTCCCCCTCCGCGGTGTTGGGCTTCGCACTGAAGATTTCCTCAATGCGCGCCGGCGCCGCGTGGTAGTCCGCTTCAGTCCTGATCAGTTTGGGTTGCAGCATCTGGTCTGCGCGTTGATTTGATCGTATTCCTGGCGATGATGCCATAAGTCAGGATAAAGTCTCCGCAATCAAACGACAAGTAAAGTTCCCATTTGGGGAATTCTCGCGGTTCACGGATGGGTTAGAATCTGAAATCTTACGATTTCAGCGACATGAGGGAAGATCAAAGACAGGCGTCATGAATGCTGTATTCGGACGCGTTGAGCGGGAGACGGGACAGAAGTATAATTGTGTTCACGAGGTTCGCAGTCGAACGGATTCGTCAGGGAAATGGTCGCTTCGCCGCGGAGTTTTGGTGGGCAGGGTGGCACGGCAATGGACTCGAAAGAGACGAAAGACGTGCCATAGCCGCAGGTCGTCGCGGTTGGGTCACGAGTTTGAGATGACCGTGTCGCCGACCTTAAGCCGTGTCTCCAGCGAACACGGGCCCGAGTGGAAACCATCCCTCCTGAATGACAGTAGTTCCGAACTCAGATCGAGTCCAAAACAAATCAGGCAGTTCTCGGAAATCGACTGCGTCCAAAGGGACTGCTTGACCGCCGAGTATCCTGGCGCGCCGGGACAAAGCTGTGGCACGTCTTCCCTGTTGTCGAAGTTGAAAACAAGGCCGCCCGGCCCGGTCCTACCAAGCGAGCGAACTGGCATCATTCATATAAAAGTCGCCCGTTGAGACCGTGTACGCCCAGCCGGCACCGCCCCCCACAACACTCGCGGGATCGGCACCTGTGGCTACCGTCGCATTGCCAGCATTTGCTCCAATTGGAGCTGCCGGAAACGGCCCTTTCAGATACGGCTTCAAAACGGTCGTCAAAGTTGTCGAGTCTGGTGGATAGGTCCCGACATTGGCTTTGTAAAGCTCAATGGCATCCCTGATCGTCAAGAGGGATTGCTTTGCAGCATTTGTTTTCGCAACGGTGGTGCTCGAAGTCATTTTGGGAAGGGCCACTGCTGCAATAATTCCCATAATCAGAACCACGACCACAAGTTCGACGAGCGTAAATCCGCGTCGATTTGTCGCCCTGCAATTCGCTTTTGTCTTCATGCCAGTAGTCCTCTCGCCGTGTTTGTGACGCATCAATTCGTGGGTATTGAAATAAGTCTTGATTCATTAAGATCTCGCTCCAACGAAACGAATCTAGCTCACAAGTACGTGAAACACCTCCAATTAAGTGGTGTTTTCTAAACACGGCGATGGGCTTTGACGAACGCATGACTTAATTCGTCATTCACAAAGCTTACAAGCTTGTGAGACCCGGGTTATTCCCGATAATCGGGACAATGATCACTTCTGGAAAAAACGTGCCGAGCAGTACCTTAAGACATAGGCTGGACTTCCAGTTCGTCATCTTCATCAAGAGACGCTTTGCCGGATCACGTCGCACTTGACGGACCAGAGGTCCATCCTAATTCAGGGATCCGAACTTGTCTTTGATCGAAGGACGAGTTGCGGGTGCCTTGGCGGTGCTGACGGGTCTGTCACGGCAGACTATGCTTTGCCAATCGCCACCGGTAGGATACTTTTTTCCCCACAGTCCCTCCCAGGAGTCTTGACGTGCGGATTGCTTTCATCGTCTTCCTGTTCCTGTTTTCGGTTCCTGCGTTCGCTGCCGAGCCGGTGAAACGACCGAACATCGTGTTCATCTTCTCGGACGACCACGCCTATCAGGCCGTGAGCGCCTACGACCATCCGCTGAAACTGAACTCCACCCCGAATATCGACCGGCTGGCGAAGGTCGGCGTGCGGTTCGACCGGTGTCTTGTTCCGAACAGTATCTGCGGCCCGAGTCGGGCGTGTGTGCTGACGGGCAAGTACAGCCACGCGAACGGGTTCTATGACAACACTCGGAGCAGGTTCGACGGCTCGCAGGTCACGTTCCCGAAGCTGCTCCAGAAGGCCGGTTATCAGACGGCCATCATCGGTAAGTGGCATCTCGGCAGCGACCCGACCGGGTTCGATCACTGGCACATCCTGCCGGGCCAGGGCATCTACTACAACCCGCCGATGATCAAGAACGGTGTGCGGGGGAAGCAGACCGGGTATGTGACCGACATCATCACAGACTTGTCGCTCGACTGGCTGAAAAACCGAGATAAGACCAAGCCGTTCCTGATCATGTGCCAGCACAAGGCGCCGCACCGGGAGTGGGCGCCTGCCCTGCGGCACCTGGGACACGACAAGGACCGCCAGTACCCTGAACCGGACACTCTGTTCGACGACTACGCCGGCCGCGGCAAGGCCGAGAAGAACCAGGACATGACGTTGGAGAAAACGTTCACCGACCTGGACGCTAAGTTGACGTACCCGGCGGGGATGACCGCCGCCGAGAAGGTCGAATGGGACAAGTACTACCAGCCGCGAAATAGGAAGTTCCTCGAGGATAAGCCGAAAGGAAAAGACCTCGTGCGGTGGCGCTACAACCGCTACCTACACGACTACCTGGGATGCATCAAAGCGGTGGACGAGGGCGTGGGCAAGGTTCTCGACTACCTGGACCAGGAGGGGCTGAGTGAAAACACCATCGTCGTCTATGCTTCGGATCAGGGGTTTTACCTTGGCGAGCACGGCTGGTTCGACAAGCGGTGGATTTTCGAGGAGAGTCTAAAAACGCCTTGCCTGGTCCGCTGGCCGGGCGTGACACAGCCGGGGAGCACGTCGAGCGCGATCAC
>JAQGHT010000361.1 GCA_028291565.1 Planctomycetaceae bacterium
TGGGGGATCCCGTCATGGGTTTGCGTGAGTTCTTGGAGCGGATCCAACTCACAGGACAAATTCGACAGAACTTTGTATCCAATTGGATACAAACTTGATTCCTCGCCAATTTGGGTACAAAACTCGAATCTTCACCAATTGGGTACAAATCATATGACCAGGTCCGTTGAATTCGCATTAGTCTTGGACACGCATTTTTCATTCAGTGACTGGTTTGAAAGTTCGGATTCGAATCCTGTGTTTTTCAATTCAAGGCAGAGCAGGGGCAGGCCTGTCGCGATTTTAAACGAATGGAGGGCGGTTTCGAGTCACAGTACTTCAAAACCCTGGAGTACTGCGGTTTGACGTAGCCCTCCATTGACCTGGAATCGAGACGTTGATCTTTCTAAAACCGGAAAACAAGTTGGTCTGTTTGAATATCTCCGTTTCGAAGTTCGAGAGCCTCTATTTCAAACGAATGGAGGGCGGTGTCGAGCCACCGCACTCCAGGGTCTGGAGGGCGGCGACTTCCTTCCGTTGCGATAAAGTGTGCTTCGGTTTCGGCCTCTGAGAGGATGAATTCTCGCATTGGATCGGCGAGCGGGGCCGCTTCTATGAATTGATTGTTCATGCAAGCTCGCCATTCGGTGTGTCACACCGATTCGAAAATTCCGACATGATTCGACAGAGTTCAGATCATGTTACGAGAAAATTCCGCGAATATTCGCGCATTTGAACGGATTGGTCTGGTGTTTGACCTGGAGCGAGGGGAAAGTTGCTTTCGGCTAAGTTTTCGAGACATTCGCTGAAGTGAAGCGAATTGAAACGAAAAGGGACCATGTTTCGCGACTCAACTGTCGAAAATTTGCATTCGGGATAAGATCACAGTCGAACAAACCATTACGATTCGCTCAGTTGTGAAATTTCGTCAATCACACCGCAGTTTGCCATTGGCAGTTGGTGACCGACATCGTCCCAAACGGACAGATCTCAAGTCAACACAAATATGCCACTCTACTTTGGGCCACCATTTCTGAACCAAACAAGTCAGAGACGGTCACCACGCTATTTGAATTCCTCCGATTAAATTATTGGAATTGAGAAAACCTGCATGTTATTCACAAGTTGGCTCCAGGGGTTGTTCGGTTTGAATCAAAAGATTTCTCGTCGGACGAGAACTGTTGCGAATCGGCGAACAATTCACGGAATGCCATCCAGTTCTCGTTCCACGGTGGAACGACTCGAGGACCGCGCGTTGCTCACGACGGCCTGGGTTTCACAGGGACCGGCGATTGTGCTTGGCGGACAAAGCGAAGGAATCACGAATACGCCCGTCGACGGCGCCGTGCATGCCGTCGCTGCCGATTCAACGAATGCCGACATTCTATATGTCGGCAGCGCGAATGGCGGCATCTGGAAAACCACCAATGCCACGAGTGCCAGCCCGACCTGGACGCCGTTGACCGATAACCAATCGTCGTTGTCGATTGGGGCATTGGAGTTCGATCCTACAGATGCGACGCGTCAGACGCTGGTCGCGGGATTGGCTCAGATCAGCAGTTTCAGCAATATCGGTGGCCCTCGAAACGGTTTGTTGCGGACGACGAATGGCGGAACATCGTGGACGGCGATTGATGGTGGCGGAACTCTCGTTGGCAAAAACATCTCCGGACTGGCGGCACGTGGGAATACGCTGATCGTGTCCGTGAATACCGCTGATGCGTTTTCAACTGCAAATACTGGTATCTTCCGGAGCACGGATGGAGGTCTCAGCTTCACGCGGATCTCGACGGGAAATGGATCCACGACCGGTCTACCCGAAGGCGCGTCGTTTGATCTGGTGGGTGATCCCAACAATTCTGCCGTCCTGTATACCAACCTGGTCTATGCCAACTCCAACGGTTTGGGCGGTTCCAATGGAATCTACAAATCGATCGATACCGGCGCGACATGGACCAAGATCAGTAGTCCCGCCATGGACGCATTGATTGTTGATAACACCACGAACAACATTGAACTTGCGACCAGTCACGCGGGTGGCACGGATAATGTGTTTGTCGGGATCGTTCAGACATCACGGCTGGCGGCTCTGTTCCGCTCAGGAAACGGTGGTACGAGTTTCACGCAACTCGACACGCCGACGACCAATGCGAATGGAATTCCCCAGGGTGTAAATCCGGAAGCCGAGGACGCAGCCGAAGAGGGTCCCGTCGACGGAACTCCGGGTAGTCAGGGAGACAGCCACTTCTCGATCGTCGCCGACCCCACGAACGCGAATGTAGTCTATGTGGGAGGCGACCGGCAGCCCGATGGAACTGAAGAAGGAGGGGCTGCTCAATTTCCCAACTCCATCGGCGCCAACAACTATACCGGCCGGCTATTCCGTGTGAACGCCGGTCTGGCAGCTGGTTCGCAGGCTACCGTTTTGACACACGTGAACACGGCCAGCAATTCCGCCCCACATGCGGACTCGCGAGACATGGTTTTTGATGCAGCGGGAAACATCATCGAAGTGGACGATGGCGGCGTCTATCGACGCACCACGCCGGCACTGAACACGGGCGACTGGTTCTCGGTCATCGGAACCCTGGGAGTCGCCGAGGAGCATGATGTCGCTTATGACGCCGTTAGCCACACGATCATCGCGGGTAATCAGGACAACGGGGTTTCGATGCAATCGGTTTCCGGCGGGACGACCTGGCAGTCGGTGGCCACGGGAGACGGCGGCGATGTCGCTGTGGATGACACGACGGTGCCGGGGATGTCGACTCGTTATTACAGCACGCAAAATCTCGGTGGCTTTACACGAGATGTCTATAACGTCGCGAACGTCCTGCAAAGCAGCGTTACCCCGGCGCTGACGGTCACGGGTGGGGGTGCGGCTCTCGTACCGCAATTTGTGACGCCCACCGTACTCAACGCCGTGACGCCCACGCGAGTTCTTCTAGTCGGGAAGAACGCAGCCTATGAATCGATGGATCAGGGCGCGACGCTTACGGAAATTCCGGATGGCGGTATTGATGTCGGGACTGGTGGAAACGCGGTGGCCTATGGACAACCCTCGAATCCGAACGTCATTTATCTGGGTGTCGGCGCCAACCTGATGGTCCGCACAGCGCTCGGCGGCAGTCTGGTCGCGACCGCAACTGCGGTTCCTGGCGGTGGAGATGACATTCGCGATGTGGTGCTCGACAAAACGACCGCCACTGCCAACACGGTGTTCGTCGTCGATCAGAATCAAGTTCTCGAGACCATTAATGGCGGCACGTCGTGGATCGATGTCACTGGCAACCTCGCGGCACTCGGCGCCTCCGCGTTCCGAACTCTGGAGTTCGTCACGGGCGCCACGGGCAATGCCATCGTCGTTGGCACTGGGACGGGCGTGTATTACGCCACGAGCGCCAATTTTTCGGCCTGGGCGAAGTTGGGAACATCTCTGCCGAATGCCCCCGTGTTCGACCTGGACTACGACGCCACGGACAAAGTACTGGTGGCGGGAACTCTGGGCCGCGGCGCGTACACGATGCCAAATGTCGTAAACGAAATGGGACTGGGGCCCAAGGCGACCGTCTCGATTGTGAAAGTCAATGATGGCGCGGAACCGGCAACGAACGGCAAGTTCCGCGTCATGCAGACAGCGCCCAGTGCCACGGACACCGTGGTGACTTATTCCATCCCGGGCACAGAGACTTCTATGGACGGGACCGATTATACCACGTTAACGGGAACGGTCACGATTCCCGCGGGATCCACGACGGCGGATATTGATATCGATGTGCTTGACGATTCACTCGTCGAAGCGACAGAGACCGTGATTGTGACGTTGACTGGTTTCGACGCGCATGATGCGGACGTGATCCTCGACACGGATACAGGCAACCTGACCTCCACGTTGGATATCGCGGACAACGACAGCGCGACCGTGTCGATTACAAAGATCAATGACGCTGCCGAGCCGGCAACCAATGGCAAATTCCGGGTCACTCAAACGGCGATCAGTTCGACCGACACGGTCGTGGCTTACGCAGTAACTGGCACCGCGACACCCGGTGTGGGACAGGATTATACAACATTGACGGGAACCGTGACGATTCCAGCGGGCTCCACGACAGCGGATATCGACGTGAGCACTCTCGACGACGCGATTGTCGAACCCGGAGAAACGGTCATCGTCACTCTGACGGGCTTTGTCTCTGAAGATCCTCAAGTGACATTGGATGCGAGCTCTGTAAACCTGACTTCTTCCCTGTCCATCGCTGACGACGACACCGCAACCGTTTCCATCTCCAAGATTCTCGATGGTGCGGAACCGGGAACGAACGGTCTGTTCCGCGTGGCACAGACCGCTGTCAGTTCCACTGACACAGTCATCACTTACCAGGTCACAGGCACTGCGACACCCGGTTCTGGCAAAGACTACACGACATTAACAGGAACGGTCACGATTCCCGCAGGCTCGACCACGGCCGATATTGATGTGAACGTGCTCGATGACGTGATCGTTGAAGCTGCCGAAACAGTCACGATAACGCTGTTGGGATTTGATGCACACGACCCACAAGTGACGTTAGACAGCAATGCGGCCAACCTGACTGCAACGCTTTCCATCACGGATGATGACAGTGCGACGGTGTCGATTGCGACCATTCTGGATGGCGCGGAGCCAACAACAAATGGCAAATTCCGCGTCACTCAAACGGCAGTCAGCTCCACGGATACGGTCGTAACTTATTCGGTCGCAGGAACGGCAACGCCGGGTAATGATTACACGATATTGACAGGAACGGTCACGATTCCGGCTGGTTCAACCACGGCGGATATCGACGTGGCGGTCCTGGATGACACGTTGATTGAAGCAACAGAGACTGTCGTCCTGACATTGACCGGCTTCAACGCACATGATCCGCAAGTCACGCTGGACGCGAACGCTGCCAATTTGACTTCGAC
>JAQGHT010000399.1 GCA_028291565.1 Planctomycetaceae bacterium
AGATCCATGAAGTCTTACCTCAATTGGTTTGCGAAATGAGCACTTTGAGCTGCGGAAGGGTTCGTGGGTACGATCTTAAAAGACTGGCTTGAGTGGAGCGCGACTCAAACACAAAAGGCCGGCGGAAACTTGTTCAACCGACTTTTCCGTCATTCTCGCGTGCCTCCTGCTCAAGGGGGGGATTCCTGAAAGGCACGTCCGCAGCGTTCGGCTTACCTCACCGAACGGCAGCGATTATAACCACGTTTCCCTCCATTCGAACGGTGCTTACAGATTTGTAATTGCTTCTATTAAGCAGACCTATTTCAACTCCAGTTCATCGGTCTGACACAAAAAATCGGAAGCGGCGGAAATCTGAGATTCCAACACGTGCGAAGATTGAGTCAGACGACTAACATCAGGTCCATCACCTACGATGTCGGCCTTTTCCCGAAGGTAGTTGTTCGCGAAGGTGAGTGCTTCCCCTCAGGTATCGATTGAGTTGCAGATGCTACGGCAAAGACAGACCGAACACCTGATCGTCGCGACAAGATGCACTTTCTGGAGCCTTGTTGGTTATTTGGCGGCATTGGTGATTTCAGTTCCGATGCCGGTACACGCGGCTGAAAACTCCGTTCGCTTCGAGAAACGGGAAGGAGTGTTGGCCATTCGAATCGATGACATGGAAGTTGTCAGCTATGTCTATCGCGATAAACTCATCCCACGTCCTTATTTCGCACACGTCAAAACGCGAGACGGGATTCAAGTCACGCGAAACCATCCGCCGCGGGCGGGGCAGGATGCAACGGATCACGTGGGCCTGCATACTGGCATCTGGTTCTCTTTTGGTGACCTGAACGGTTTTGATTATTGGCGGTTGAAAGCACGCACGGAGCACGTTCGATTTTCCACCGAGCCTACCGGCGGAACCGGAAAAGGTCGCTTTACTGTCTTGAATCGTTATCTGTCGACGGATGAGAAAGCAATTGTTTGCGAAGAGACTTGCCAGTACACAATTGAATGTGTTTCGTCTGGATATCTACTCGAGATCGCCAGTGAATTTCGTCCGGAAAAATCAGATTTGGTATTCGGTGACCAGGAAGAAATGGGGCTCGGAATCCGTGTCGCGACACCTTTGGCGGTCGATCGCAAATTGGGTGGCAGAATCCTGGATAGTGCGGGACGGCGCAACGGAGCAGAAGTGTGGGGCAAGACTGCCGAATGGTGCGATTATTCCGGACCAATGTCAAACCGGTGGGTAGGCTTGACTGTACTCACCGGCCCCGAGAACTTTCGCGCAAGCTGGAGTCACGCGCGAGACTACGGCCTTTTGACGATGAACCCTTTCGGGCGTCACGCGTTCACCAAACAGGAACCCAGCCGAGTCATCATCAAGCCCGGCGAATTGTTGCGTCTGCAATACGGAGTCGTCGTCCATTCGTCCGCCGCCGAGGCAGATTACAAACCTGAAGCAGCATTCCGTGGATTCGCCAAGATTCCCAAGCCCGAATAAATTTCGGCTGAATTCAGTACGTTTGTGTTTCACATGGTTGAAAGGTAAACGTCATCCGATCATCACGTGTGTCATGCGAGAAATTGCTAAGTGGAGTGCATCCTTGAATAAAGGATAATCCGCGCTGGCGTTCCAGTTTGAACAATGCCTCTGAAAACGAGAAACGACGCCTGATGTCATCAAGAGGCGTCGTACTAAATCGCTGTAAGTCCTTACGCGGCTTAATTCCCCGACTACGACTCGAACGTAGAATGACAGAACCAAAATCTGTTGTGTTACCGATTACACCATCGGGGAATCTGCGATTTCGACGATGAATCGCCGACGTTCGCTGAACGCCACCGGATTCTAGCCCTTGCCGGCTTGTTCCGCAAGTGATTTTCATACTGTTCTGAGGACCTTACGCATGGAGCTCAACGAGGTCTCTGTCAGCGAGGACGTGGTCTCGGCCGACCGTTTGACCGTCGGCGGCAGATGTGCCCCAAACCTTGGCAAACTTCAGTTTGTCGGCGATATCTTGATGGACCTTCGCCGCCAATTCCTCAACCAGGGCGCCGCTCGGCAGTGTGTAGGGATTGGCATATACCGCCGGCTTCCCCGGTGCTTTGGTATAGACTCGAATCACGTTTAATGCCGCAAACAGCGCGTTTCGAAGTCGCGTCGCGTCGTCTGGCTGTTCCAGATCGACAATGATTTCTTGAAACGTGTCGGGCCACATTTCGTGGAAAAACTCCAGCCGGGTCAGGCAATCAGGGTCGTTGGCCCGAGTCACAACCAGCAAAGTCTTGACTCGGACCGTCGAAAAATCGTCTTCCAGAAATCCTGTTTCTGTCGACAACAAGGTTTTCCGCGATTTCAATTGCGAGATCACTTCCAAAGTCTGCTCGGGAGCATCGTCTGAACTGCCATCGAAGCACAATGCGACCGCGTCGGTCGAGCGGACGATATTCGGAATGTAAACCTCAAAATGACTGTCGGTGATCGGGGGCGTGTCGATTAATTGGACATTGGTATCTTCCCAGGGCATCATCGCCGGGAATGGCTCGCGGGTTGTGAAGGGGTAGGGGGCCACTTCTGGTTCGGCATTTGTCAGTGCCGCCAGAACTTTGCTTTTGCCAGCATTGGGACCACCCAGAACGGTGATTTGCCCTGCGCCCTGACGCGGAAATTTGTAGCTCTTGCCCTTTTTGGGTGCCTTCTTTTCGGCGACCAACTCCTCGCGCGCTTCTTTCAGTCGAGTCTTCAGATCCGCCTGGATCTTCTCGGTCCCCTTGTGTTTGGGAACCAGGACCAGCATGTTTTCGAGGCAGGCAATTTGTTCCTGAACCGACTGCGCGCGTCGATATTCTTCTTCGGCTTTGGAATACTGCGGAGTGAGATTGGCGGGCATAGGAAACGGATCAACGCTTTAAGAATTGGAAATAGAGTCTGGAAACGCTGTGAGGGATTTCTGTGGTGTTCCGCCAAAGTCTAGATTTAGGGTCGGGTGCCACTGGCTATGCCAGTGCCGCTTTGGACTTCACCGAGTCAAACTACACTGGCAAAGCCAGTGACACCCAATTTTTGACCTTGACGAAGCAGTAGCCAATCTCGCCAGAGATTGGGGCGGTTCACGCCATTTCTGGTTCGATGCCCAAGGTTTAGCAACCTTGGATACTTGGAAATCAGCGTCCAGAAATCCCTCACGGCCTCCTCCACCCGGGCAAGCCCGGTGGAGGAGGACAGTTGAAAAATGGCTAAATTCACGGCGCGTTGTTCACCGCGTCGGTCCATTTGTCTGACCGGAACGGTGATGCCGGCAGCCCCGCCCCATTGGACAGATTTGGTTCGGCCAATTGATTCCAGCCGAATCGCACTGCGACGGGCTTCGTCACGCCCTCAGCACTGACGATGACGCTATCGCCTTCAATTTTCGCCTGAGCCTTGACGAATTTCTTGTCTTCGCCGGCAATCGCCCACCAGGACAAATCCTTTCCGTCACGAGACTTCAGACCTGCTGAATGATTGAAGTTGACGCGAATTTTGTCCCCTTCAATCTTGATGTCCTTAAACAAGGGACCGGAATAGACCAGATCCTTCTTGTCATAAGTGTTCGCCAAAGCCCACAGAGCCAACCGGCGGCCGACTTCCTGCTTATTGGGCGGATGAATGTCACTCACGGTCGCAATGTCGGTTAACACCGCCATTCCGGTATTCTTCACGGTCAGTGTTTCCGTCTGAGCTTCCCAGATTCCAGGCAGATCGGTGACGCGCGGCGGACCATAGTTATAGGGAGCCAGTTGAGCGAACAAGAATGGAAAATCTCGATTCCCTTCCTGGTTCCAAACTTGCCGCCAGCCCTCGATTAATCCCTTTTTCAGCTGGAAATAGTGCATTCCCTGACCGTTGTTGGATTCTCCCTGATACCACAGAAAACCTCGGATGCCGAACGGAACAATAGGATGGATCATGCCGTTGTACAGGCCGGTCCATCTGCCGTTGCTATTCAAAGGATGCGGCGGCAAAACAGGCGCGGCTGGTAACGCAGTCCCGGGCTTGGCGGCCTTCACGACTTCGTCGTGAGCTTTTTTTGCTTCGTTGTAACGGACCATTGCCTGATCGTAATCAGACAGGGCTTTTTGCATTCCGGCCTTTTCGCCAGCCAGTTCGGGAATCGCGTTGTATCCTTGCGGCGGAATCCAGGGTTGAATCGCCGTGCCACCCCAGGCGGTGGTAATCAGTCCCACGGGCAGATCCAGCTTTTGATGGATTTCGCGTCCAAAGAAGAACAGAACTGCGGAAGAACCTCCCACAGTTTGCGGCGAACATTCCACCCATTGGGCATTGACGTTCTCCGCCGGAGTTCCGGATGGCACAAGTGGGATGATGAACAAACGAATCTTCGGAAACTTGGCCTCGGCGACTTCCTTTTGCCCGTTGATCGATTGGCTGACAGCCCACTGCATGTTCGACTGGCCGGACCCCGCCCAGACTTCACCAATCAGAATGTTCTCAATCTTGATCTCATTCTTACCCTTGACCGTCATCGCGTGGGGGCCGCCAGCCACTTTCACTGGCTTCAATGTGACCTTCCACTTACCAGTTGCGTCCGCCTTGGCAGAAGCAGTTTCGGTCCCCAGTGTCACGGTGACTTCTTCACCGGCATCGGCCCAACCCCAAATGGGAAGCGGGATGTCCTTTTGCAGGACCATATTATTGCCGATAATTGCCGGCAAACGAACATTGGCCTGGGCCGTCGAAGCCATCAGCCCCAACAGCAAAACGATCATCCACTGACGCCATCTCACGTTCATCATGCTGAGTCTCTCCTGGTCGAACGCGTCATATTGGTGATGCCCGATGCATCGCCTGATGCGGCATTCTAGCTTTCGTGGAAGGATGTCACCAGCAACCAACGTTGCCGCCTCACCCCGGCTGTTGCTAAGATTCGCGGACGCGCAACACAAGCCCTGCTTCACGGAGCCCTAGAGTGACGTCTGATATTCCGCAGTATGACATCATCGTAATCGGCAGTGGGCCAGGCGGTGAAGGTGCGTCGATGCAGGCCGTTAAGAACGGAAAAAAGGTCGCGACCATTGAACGCCATGCTCGGATTGGCGGTGGTTGCACGCATTGGGGCACCATTCCCAGTAAGGCCTTGCGGTTCGCGATTTTCCGCATGACCGAAGTCAATAACAATCGTTTTTATCGCGACGCCGGTGTCTCGTTGACCATGTCTTTCGCGCAGCTGCGGAAAAGCTCGCAGGCCGTCATCGATCAACAAGTGGATTTGCGTCAGAGTTTTTACGACCGTAACAATGTTCCTCTCTATTGTGGTCAGGCAAAGTTCATTGATCCGCATACGATCGAAGTCTGCGAATCTCACGAAGGCCGAGTCCGGCTGCAAGCCAAACACTTCGTCCTGGCCACCGGGTCGCGGCCATACCGTCCCCCCGAGGTGGATTTCTCCCATCCCCGTATCTTCGACAGCGACACAATTCTGACTCTGAACGAAACCCCGCATTCGATCACCGTGTACGGCGCCGGCGTCGTTGGCTGCGAGTACGCGTCGATGTTTCGCAATTTGGGCGTGAAGGTCAATCTGGTCAACACCCGTGGACAATTGCTCGAATTTCTGGACGACGAGATCGTTGACGCGCTGGCCTACCACATGCGAGAACGCGGCGTCGTGATTCGACATCGGGAAGAATGCGATCGGGTGGAACCATATGATGATGGAGTCGTCCTCTCATTGAAATCGGGTAAACAGATTAAGACCGATATCTTGTTATGGGCGAACGGCCGAACGGGCAATTCCGATGCCTTGGGCTTGGAAGCGTTGGGAATCGCCCCGAACAGTCGCGGTCACGTTCCTGTGAATGCCGATTTTCAAACCACAGTGCCGCATATCTATGCCGTCGGGGACCTCATTGGCTGGCCGTCTCTGGCCAGCGCGGCGTACGATCAGGGGCGGTATGCCGCGGGACATATCATTCATGGGAAGTGTGAACGGGCGCTCATTGAAGATATTCCGACGGGAATCTATACCAGTCCGGAAATCAGTTCACTCGGCAAAACGGAACGACAGCTGACAGAAGCGCAAGTCCCGTATGAAGTTGGACATTCTCAATTCAAGAGTCTGGCACGAGCCCAGATTACGGGTCAAACCGTGGGGATGTTGAAGATGCTGTTCCACCGTG
>JAQGHT010000405.1 GCA_028291565.1 Planctomycetaceae bacterium
GAATTACCGCAGACTTCGAGATCACCATCGCGGTAAGTGACGATCATCGCGAACTCGCAGCCATGCACGTCGATAAAGTCTCGGCACTGGTTTTCCAGAGCCTTGCGAGTCTCGGCGTCGAACAAACTCTTGCCAGCCGTGACTTCAGGGTCTTTTCCCTGTGGACCTAACAGACGATCAAGAAGCTCCTGCGAGTCTTTCGTTACCTGATCGACAACTTGCGAATCGACATCTTCCGGTGGCAAATCTAGAGTGACTGTTGGCATTGGACGCACCTTTCCTTACGAATGTGACCTATAGGCGTACCGCAAGACAGATGCGATACTGAAGAATGTTCACTGAATACAGGGCCGTGAACAGAGAGAGTGTGAACGTCAGAGAGAGCGGAGTGTTCAGTTGCCGCTAGTCGGAAGAATGCTTCGCGACTCGCTCCATGATGCGTTGAAGAGCATGGTCAGCGACAGACATCGAATCGCCGTCGGCAGTTTCCGCCAGAACTCCGACTGCAGCGTTGCCGAGTTCCCCGAGGTCTTCAGTCTTATTTTCGAACGTCATTGATTCCAGGAGAGTCTTCACTTCAGCAGGCAGTAAGCTCCACCATGCCGAGACAACCATGACCGTTTTTTTGCGATCCTTCCAGTACTCTGTCGTTAGAGCCTTGTTTGACTTCGCGTGAATGAGCATCCACACGGTATTGCCGTCATGCAGGTTGTCGATCAGGCAGAACGGAGTCCCCTTGATCTCGACCGCGACGTCGACTTCTTCCAGCTGCTCAACTCCGTTTACAGAAGCTAATACTTTCATGTCTTGAAACCTCAAAAAGCACTCAAAATGCGACCCGTCGCACAGTGCAACAGGCGAAACCTAAAGCGATTACCTGCCGCAGAGATCGGCGATGTTATCCTTGATGGCGTTTGGGTCGTTTTTCTCGAAATTCTGCAGAACGCCCTTCATGATCGAGGCGTCGTATCTCGCCGCACCGTACGCGGCCAAAACGGCCAGTCGGTACTGCTCCTCTGGAGTGAGGACTGGCAACCGAAAATTCTGCAGTTCGAGCTGATCGCCAAACTTCGCGATCAGCTTTTTGTGGAAATTCATATCTCGCCTCATCAAACCAGCAATGACACTTGCCTGCTGTCCGGCGAAGAGCTGTGCTGATTCGAGATTCCTGGCATATTCTTCGAGTTCGCGTTCGTCTGGCTTTGAGCCCGTGTCACCGCCTGAAGAAGAGTAAATCCTGTTTGTCATAGTACGTACGCACCTTTCACGCAGACGTTGTTTCAAAAAATGCCATCGCTCACGTGGCTATGGCTGAAGAAATTAGCGAGTTCGTAAAATCAAGCTGGATACATCGACTTCCGAACGTGCTCCACGATACTCGCGAGCGGAACACGAACTCCGCGTTTTAGGAGCTTCACGGTCTGAATCGATCCGTCTGAAATCAGGTCATCCAGTGCCGACATGCTGATACTCAGAAGTGTGCAGGTTTCTTCCTTCGTGATCATCGCCACACCCCTCTGCATGAGGTCAGCAACTCCTGCAGCTTCTTGTGGCGTGATAGTCGTTGGGGCTGTCATTGTTTCACCTCGTTGTTGACCAGCGAATGGCGTTGGTCTGATGGGTGAATCTTAGACGGTTTTTCAGTGCCGACAACCGCATTCGCTTGCTTTGATGCTTGTTGGAATTGATGGTTTTAGTTCGGGATTCTCCGGGAGTTTCCTGGAGTCACGCGGCGATTCTGATGTTTTTTTATTTTGATTTGCAAAACACGCAGAAACAGCATAAAACACTTCAGTGGTAATGAACGAAACGCGCTGGCGACAGCGCTGGCTGGACGGGATGTATTGGCGGGTTTAGGCGTGTTTTTAAGACTGCTATAGATGAGATGAAACACTGCGTTTTGCTGTGTTTTATGCAGTTTGCGACAAGATGCGTTTAAGTCTTAAAATCCTGTATCGCGAAAGCGGTGTGCGGGTTCGATCCCCGCTTCAGCCAATGAGTTACGACGAATGTAACCGGAATGGGAAACGCCTGATGCATCGGCGAGACGTTATTCGTCTTGCGATGCACCAACTTTTTTCAGGAAAGCTTGGGACGCCCAGAAAGTCCACGCTTTCGACGCGCGACTTCGCCACCGGGTTCCCGGAAGTTCTTTCAGCCTTGCCGCTTCTCGGTATGGTAAGCTTCGGTCAACAATTGAGAGTGAATCTTGTCGGCTGTCTTTTCAGCCGCCGTCTTCACCATCGGTGCTTGGACAAATGAAAGTGTATCGCCAGCGTTCAACGTCATTCCCGTCCCGGCTTTATGATCGTGATTTGAGTCGGGTTCGCACGCCGTTGTTCGGGGAGCCTATTCTTTGGCCTTCGCCTCTGGAATCGATGGCTCGGCCGACTTGAGCAGTTGTTCGAGAATGACTCGAATCCGAGGTTCATCGGACTTGCTGCTGGACAAATAATTCGACCAGCGGTCGGCAACAGGCTTTACGAAGCCAAGTAGGATGCCTGCGATTGCTGACGAGCTTAACAGTTGCCCGAGAATCGTCCAACGTTCAGTCGTCCAGTTCAATTTCTGGTCAGATTTGGCGGTCAGCTTCTCGGCTTCGAGTTTCAAGTTTTCAACTTCTCTCGACTTTTTCTCGACTTGAATCTCGAGGTCCTGAGTCTGATTCAATCTGTCACCTGCAACGATCAAAAAGTTCACAGCGAGATCAATTTTGAGTTTCTGACACGTCTGCGCCAGTAGAAAGGTATCGTCAGCCAGTTTCCGTTCCAATTTTGATTTGTCGTTCAACACTTTGAGGCCGTGTTGCGCTTCGTGCAATTTTCTGCGAATGGTCTCGCCAGCATCGCCATCCGCCGTCTCAACCAAAACCCTGTCACCGGGAACAGGCAGATTCAGTGCCTTCGTTTCCAATTTCTCTTTCAGGCTTGTTAAGTACGCGGTCACCACCGGTTTGTTGTCAGCCGCAGAAGTAGACCCTTCAAAATCCTTTTCCCATTCCGACAAGAAGATTGCCGCAGCCCGGGTTTCCTCGGACACAGTTTTGATGCTCTTGAGATGCGAAATGGCTTTCTCCGCGTTTCCGAAATGAATCAACAAATGGGCCACTTTGTCATGACTTGCTGGACCAAAGGACGGCGAATTGATACGGGGAATCGTGCCAACGGTATCCCCCGGTGTAAAGGCCGGAATCGTTGGTCCGTATGAATCAGGTGTGTAAAACCCGGGTGCGGCGCCTCCACTTGGACTCTGCTGAGCATTCCCTCGCGAGCTTCCTGTTTCGTTGACGTGATTTTCCGGACGGCCGTTCACCAATTCTGTATTGCGATGATGGGTTGTCGGAAACCAAATTACAACAATCAACCCCAGAAGTCCTGCAATCACAAACCCATAGGCAGCCGTTGTCAATGACCACGGCACTTGTGGTGTTCGGTCTGCTCCCCCAACCATGCTAGACTCCTTCAATTGTTTTTGTGACTTCGCATAAAGAATGTATTCGCGTTGGTCGCTCCGGCAGTCCATTTCGGCAATTTTCGCGACGATGTCCAATGCTACAAAGACAAAACCTGGAGCTTTCACTCCAGGTTTTGCGTGGTCGTCCTCTCGGACTCCATGTTTATACTGTTCGCGGCCACGAATGAGTCTTTTTCAAGACTTATCCCCGCGATCAAACGTCTCATTCTTAACCGTGCGCGGCATAAATTCAGCCAGACCAGTTCAACTACTCTGGTCGTTTGGGACGCTCGGATTGTTCGGTTTCAGGTCGGCCAGAGCTGTTTGGCCCACCGGCTCCGCCAGGTCCGCCACGGCCGGGCCCTTGGCCACGTGGTCCACCGCCGGGGCCACCCTGAGCACGACGGGCGGCCATGTCTTCGCCAAACTTTCGCAATTCGTCTTTGCTGAGTTTGCCATCTTTGTCCGCGTCGAATTCCAAGGCGTGTTCCATGAATCGTTCGGGATTCGGAGGCCCGTCTGGCCCACCAGGCCCTGCACCGGGACCGCCCGGGCCACCAGGCCCGCCACCCTGTCCGCCACCCTGTCCGCCTGGACCTCCGCGTCCACCTTGGCCGCCCGGGCCACGGCCCTGCCCCATGCGTCCGCCGGCGCCTCCACCTGGCCCGCCCCTTCCCCCGCCTGGACCGGCACCCGGGCCTCCAGGACCGCCGCCGGGACCGCCTGGTCCGCCAGCGGGACGAAATTCGTCTTCAGTCAACTTCCCGTCGCCGTTCTTATCGAGGGCCAATAAAGCGGCAGATGCGTTCTTGAGTTCCTCTGCAGAGATCACATGATCGTGATCGGCGTCGAGCGCTTCGACAATCGGACTGCCTCCGCGCCCACCACCCATGGGGCCACCACCAGGAGGCCCGCCACGCCCACCAGGACCCCCAGGTCCACCCTGTCCGCCTGGACCGCGACCACCTGGACCACCGGGGGGCTGAGCGACTGCTGTCGCGACTCCGGCGATAATCACAATACTGAACGTCCAAATCCATCGCTTCATGTTTCAAGGTCCAAGCTTAACAGGGTTGAGAAATGATCCTATTTCGCGCACGCGTGTTTCGCACACATCTTGTTATATAAACGCTCATGTTCGACAAAAGTTTCGGGACAATTGATCGAGATTGGCGTTCCGTTCAATTATTCACTGACTCGAAATGCGTCGTTCTTCTTGATCACGAACGCACCGTCCCGTCCGATAGTCTTGCCGAATTCAAGATGGCAATCGAATAAGATGCCCACAGTCGCGTCCGCGGGAATTTCGATTTCCGCCGTCACAATGTCGCCTTTCCGGGTGATCGTCTTCGCTTCAAACGGACCGATTTGAACCCACGTGGGTGCGTCGGAGGGCAACGGCCGGCGACTGGCGTTGGCGCCATTCAATTCAATCCGCAGCACGTGCTTTTTGCCGCGTGACGCGGTTCCGGGTTGAACGTTCAGGATCACCTTTTCCATGCGGCTTTCGCCCTCGGCGTTGTTCTCAATCGCGCCCGTCGTTGCGCGACCCAGACCGCGATTGTTCGAGACTTCAGGAATGCCAGCATAGCCGCCAATAATGTAGGGAAAGCGACCTGGCGTCACATGATAGTGATAACCGCGAAGCTCATCCTTGTGGCCGTTGCAGACATCCAGCGCCTGGGCACCAGTAAGATCTTTCGCCAGCACGCCGGAGGCTTCATAGGGTCCGTAGATCGGGAAGCCATCAAAGGCGAAACCGATTACGGGTGAGTGCTGCTTACCGTCGTCTGGAAACGGAGATCTCACGCAACTGGGGTATTTGTGGTAATGATAGACGCCGGACTGTTGCGGGTGGCCGCAGCACGAATCCAGCCAGACTTCCGAATACCCTTCGACGGCATTCATCCCGCCCATTTCAAACGGATTAAAAAACACCACGCCATTCAACGCGGTTCCGATTGGTCCCATTGGCACGCGCGTGATCTTGTCGGCCAGCTTGGGTTCAAGCGGCAAGCGAAAGGTGAAATTCTGCACGCGGATCGTATTTGGATTACCACTGTTCGGAAAGATGGCAGTGGGGTGATTCGGATATCCCTGACTCTGAATGATCAGGCATTGTTGATCGTGACTCAGTCGAATATTCTCAATGCCGTCTTTGTTCGAGTCTTTGACATGATACGAGAACAGGTCCACAAATCGTTCGCCATCGCGATAGAAATAGACTGGCTTCTCGCCCGTTTTGACGAACCAGTGCCCTCCGATCGGCTTCAAATCCGCGGGGGGGGCGGTTGCTAGAACTGTACTGGCGCCGAATGAAGCCATCAGCACCGATAAGACAACAATTGTGCTGACTGAACGCATCAGAGACATACTGTAACTCGCTTGAAATGGAAAAGCCGCAGTTCGACAGGTCACCGGAATAGGACTAGGAAATGACGCGTTCGAGGAACACGGTCGCTGGCAACGCGGGTGGCGAACCTATCATGCCAGAACATGGAACACAATGCAATTTATTGTACAGATGATTTTAACAATCAAACCTTAAGCCAAGATGAAATCACAGCAGCATTCTCGAAAAAGATTTGAAATGATTCTCAGTTGAAATGTCCTTTCAAGCATGACAGTGGCTTTCTCGTGCTAACACACAAATTGAGAAAACTCCCTTTAATGAGATGCTTCGAGAACTGATTGGCAGCGTGAAGTGGTCTGTCGCGAGGCTTTTCTGACGCAGACGTCCTCCGGTTATCAATCAATTTTTGCTATTTCAAACCCCTCATTTCGGATTGGCGGTAATCGGCGAGTCACAATGGAACTAGTGTGTATTAGAAGAGTTACGGAAAGTCGCTGCGGTGCGATGGAAAGAATTTTACTTAACAGGCCGACAAATCCGTTTTCTCTTGTCCACAAATCGGCTCCGTGTCCGTTTAAGGTGTAGGGACTGTCGTCGGAAGTCGATTCGCAATTGTTCGAACGAACGCTCTGGTCTTCATTCCGGACGCATGATAAGTGCGTCAAACAAAACTCCGGAAGTGGCCAAAATCAAGGGTTGATTGAAAAAGTTAGTGACAGACATAAATCTAATGAACGCATTGAACTGCGTACGGCCGTGGCGTTTCTATTAAGATCATTGTCTAATACGAACGAGAGAGCATTAACCAAATATCAGGTCAAAAAGAAGTACCGATCGACGATTCAATCGTTGTCGTCATTTTTGACAACGTGCGCGCTTTTTCCACGGGCCGAACGCGCTCTCCTCCTGACCTCTGGGAGAGGGGCGGGTGTGAGGGCGCGTTCATTCCGTGAGGTTGTTGTCTTCGGTACAACGTTGCCTTCGGATCCTGGGCAGAATTTCACCGCGATCGTTTCAAACTGATCCAGGTTGGAAGAGCAGTGCAAAGGCCATGGACCCACCGGGACGTGCCCGGTGGCGTGGTTCTTCTGTACTTCGTCCTGACAGTCCTTGAACAATGTCACGGGAATTCGGAGAAATGGTTTTCTTGTGGCCATTCGGTGATGCTGCTGGCCGTTTTTTGTACCAGGCCGTCGATGTCTCTGGAGAGATGCTCTGATGTCGGGCTGACTCGAGTATTGAGCAGCACGGTCAGATTGCGGCCATCCGGGCGGCGGATCAAAATGGTTGCAGTGCCTGAGAGTGAACCTGTGTGCCAATGTGCCGTCTTTTCGTTTTGGACTCGATTGGACCAGCCGAGCGAATAGAAGACCTCTTTGGGCTTTCCGGCGGCATCGTGACCTGCCAACCCCGGCGGGCGGGCATGCATCAGTTCAATGCTCGCCGCTGAAAGAATCGGACAATGGCCCGGATCGTCAAAGGCCGCACCGAAACGGGCGAGATCGATTGCAGATGCCAGCCAGCCGCCGTGCGAATCCATCGCTTCCAGATGCCAGCCGCCGTATTGCCAGGGGACTTCTTGATTCAGGTCGGACTGAAAGACCGATTTGGCCGCCCCCGGTTGATAATAGCGGACTTCACCTGGTACCCGGCCTTCCAGGCGCGTGGCCCCCAATCGCATCGTGTGAATCCCAAGGGGTGCCAGGACCTGTTGCTTGACATAGGCCTCGTAAGTCATGCCGCTCAGTTTTTCGATCACGCGGCCCAGCAGGCAATAACCGAAATTCGAATAGGCGTAGCGTTCGCCGGGCGCGAAGTCCAACTTCTGTTTCAGCATGGCTCGAATGACGTCCTGCGGACCGGCCGGGGCGGGAACATTTCTTTGCGTGGCGAATTTGACCGATTCGAACATGGCGTCGAATGACTTGTCACGATCCCAGCCGCCGCGATGTTCCAGCAGGTACCGAATGGTGATGTCACGTTGACGCACATCGAAATCCGCAGCGGCCTGTTCGATGTCGGACTTGTAGTCCAGAATCTCATAAACCTTGTCATCGAGTTTGAGTTTGCCCTGCTCGATCAATTTTAAGATCGCGACCGCCGTAATCGGTTTGGAGACGCTAGCGATGCGAAACAAACTCGTAGGCTGGACTTGCTCTTGAGTGGCAAGATCGGCGTAGCCATAACCGCGGGCAAAAACCAATCGTCCCTGATCGGTCACGGCCAGGGTAGCGCCGGGCACGTGATGTTGCTCCATGAATTCGTGCATCATCTGATCGAAACTGGCGAGCTTGGGATCCAGCTTGCCGGTGGAAACGGAGAACGCCGCCTTCTCCTTACGGAATCCCGGCCCTCTCAGGACGCGGCCCGGTCGCTTGCCTGTATATTTTCCATCGTGCAGCACGAGAACTCCATTGACGATGACATGCTGCATCCCTTCGGACAAAGTGGCTGGCTGGGCGAATGTGGCTTTGTCGGTCAATTTGTTGTAGTCAAATATGCAAATATCGGCGGCCAGACCTTCCGAAATACGGCCCCGGTCATAGGCCAGGACTTCGTTTGCCGCGACCGCACTCGCCTGAGCCACTGCGCGCTCCAGCGAGATCGCCCCGAGATCGCGTGCGTACCTTGAGAATAATCGCGGGAACGAACCTGATGCGCGAGGATGGGACACGAATTGATCGTTGCCGGCCGGACCGACATCGGTGCAGAACGAGACGAATTCCTGCTGCATGGCGAGGATCTTATTGGCATCCGTCATGCTTTGTGGCAACGCGAATGAACCAGCCTTAACCAGATTGAAAAACGTTTCCCAGGGGTCCTCGTTCTTGGCCTTGGCCATCGCCGCAACACTTTGGCCCACCACGTCACGATACTTGCTGTCGTTCGTCTGGCCGATCACGATCTTGTCCCAGTCCTGGCCGACGTGACGATACCAGTTCTCCCAGCCGCCGATATTTTCCATTTCGGCCCGGACTTCTTTTTTCAACCCGGCATCGTCTGTCAGCCGTCGCCGGAATTTCTCGTGACCTTCCGCGAAATGACGCGGGTGGATTAACGCAGAGATTTCGAGACCATTATTGATATAGGGATAGATGTCAGCGCCAACCTGCTGACCAGCCGCCCGGGCCGCCTTGATCTTCGCGATGGCCAGCGGCATCTTGCCCCAGTTCTGCCGGCCGGCGGTCTTCAAATGGAAAATATGGACGGGAGTATTTCCCTGCCTGCCGATCTCCAACGCTTCTTCGATGGCTTCCAGCAGTTGATCCCCTTCATTCCGCATGTGTGTGTAATATTTGCCCCCCGATTCACCGGCAATTTTTGCCAGCGCCGCGATTTCTTCGGTCGAGGCATAAACGGCGGGGGGATAGATCAAGGCTGTGGAAATACCAATCGCACCGGCGTCCATCCCTTCGCGAACCAGATCCTGCATCTTTTTGAGTTCTTCGGGGCTTGGGCGGCGTTCGACTTCACCAATGACCATACGTCGTACCTGAGTATGTCCAACGGTTTGGACCACATTCACGGGCAGCCCATTCATTTCCAGTAATGCGAAGTATTCCGCCATGGTCGTCCAGCCCTGACGTTTTCCCTCTTCCTGACTCAAGGGAGCGGCCGAAGCGCCCTCGCCGGCATTGATCGTGGTGATGCCCTGAGTCAGCAGGTTCATGCCGGATTTGGGATCCTGGACCATGGGCGAGGCCGTCTGGCCCATCATATCGATAAAGCCCGGAGCGACGATCAGCCCTTTGGCGTCGATTACGGTCTGGCCAGCTGCATCAATTCGGCCGATCTTGGCAATTTTTCCGCCACGAATTCCGACATCGGCGACATACCACGGGGCTCCCGTCCCGTCGACAATGCGGCCGCCGCGCAGCACGATGTCAAAGGCAGGCTCTGCCGCGTTGGCTTGCGCGACTAGACATCCGAGCAGCACAACACCTACCTGAAGAGACGGAAACGTCCTGGTGGTTTCGAGATCATTCATGGGCGGCATTCTTCAATGGATTGTGACTTCTCGAGTATGATTTTTCAGTTCCATAACACTTTACGCAGAATGGTGGAAACGCAACAGGGAGCGAAAGGGGGCGGGCGTTCAAACTTCAGATTTTGAAAACCGATGACGTTCGAGTTTTCGAACCACCGGCTTGCCAAATTTGAAGTTTGATCGCCGGACCCCAAACACCAATTGGGCGGCATGCGATGCAAAGTCGAACTTTCGTAAGAACACTCGCTGCGATTTGGTCGCGTTTGAATAGCTCTTTTTGAGTTCTGATTTGTCTGCCGCTCCGTTTTTCGCTCAAGGCGATGTTAAAATAGGGTCTTAGGAATGTCTGTGGCGACGCCCCTGGGCCCTTAGAAGTCTCGCACGCGTTATATTCGATATCTTCGAGAGGGTCGCTTCTCTCGTTACAGGTTTGAACCGCTTGAGTCTAAACCGTGCCCCAAGCATTCGGACCAAACGTGAAATCGAGAGATCTTATTTGTAACGCATTTCGAATCCTCTCCTTTTGGCGTTGGAAACCTGATGGAACAACGGGTCGCCATCTGGATGAGCTGGAGACTACTGGTCTGCTGGCCGTTTCTACTGCCAGTTGCCCTTCAGGCTCAAGAACCGTCTGGACTGCCGGGTTCGGCTCAGTTGCTGATTTCGCCGAGTGATCAAGAAACGACAGCGACGGTTCCCGTCATGCTGTTGACGCTGGAGACTCTGCAGAACCACGCGCTGGAACACAATCCCACGCTGGAACAAGCCGCTGCCGCCATCGAACAGGCACGGGGCAATATGATTCAAACAGGACTGTATCCCAATCCTCAGGTGGGATATCTCCGTTCTGATCCCAATCGCGGTGGTCAATCACGCACGCAAGGCGTGTTTCTGGGTCAGGAAATCGTCACGGCCGGAAAGCTGCAAAAGAGCCGCGATGTCGAGTCCCAGGAAGTGAATCGGTTGACCTGGCAGCAATCAGCACAGCGGCAACGAGTTCTGAACGATGTTCAGATCCGTTATTACGAGGTTCTGGGAGCTCAATCCGCGGTCGCGCTTTCAAAAAGGCTGCTGGCACTCGCGGAAGCAGGCGTTAAAACGACGGAAGATCTCCAACAAGCCCAGCAGGCGACCCGAGTCGATGTGCTGCAATCCAGACTGCAATTAAAGACGGTTCGACTGAGTTTGCGAGAAGCCGAAATCCGGCACCGCGCAGCTTGGAAGCAATTGGTGAGTGTCGTAGGTTGCCCGAATTGGTCTCTCACGCCCGTAGAAGGAAAGCTGGATCGCTCGATTCCGGAATTCGATTGGGATTCGAGCTGGCAGCGGCTGACCGAGACTAGCCCTCTGCTGGGCGCGGCTCGGTCCCGGATCGATCACGCATTCAGCGAACTGCGTCGCGAAGAGGCTCAGCCAATTCCCAATGTGAATCTGCAACTGGTTGTGGAGCGCGATGCGGCGCTGAATTACACGACAGCCAGCACGCTGTTCTCTGTACCCATTCCTGTGTTCAATCGAAACCAGGGCAATATCTACCATGCTCATGCGGATATTCGTGAGGCGCAAGCCGAAGTCCGCCGCACGGAACTGGCACTCCATGACGCTCTGGCGGATGCATTCAAACGCTTCGAATCGGCACTCGCGCAGGTCACAGCGTTTCGTGATGACATTCTGCCCGACGCCAAAGAGAGTTTGAAATTGACGACGGAGGGCTATAAGGCGGGCGAAATTGGATTCCTGCAAGTTCTGGGAGCCCGGCAGACCTATTTCTCCACCGAACTGGGCTATGTCGACGCACTGACGGAGATGCAGAAGGTTGCTGTGGAACTGGACGGATTACTATTAACCGGTGGTTTGAATCCAGCGGAAGTGGGAACCGCCCTGCAAACGCAAACGGGTTTCGGTGGTCGGCAGCGGGGCATTCTGAATCAACTCCAGGAAGGAGCTTCGAAACAAGTCTTACCCGCAGTCTTGCAGACCGGTCCGTAACACTGCAACCTACTAATCTTTTCTCCGTGGTCAACAGACTGTTGCACGACATTAGTATAATTATTCGTGTCAAGTTATGCCGCACGTCCCCGGTCATTACCAATTCACTGGCAAGAATCGAAAATCTCCAACCAACGGGACCTCGCCGACCGAATAAATCGGCACTGGGGTGCCTCCGTCGTCTTTGCGATCGCTCCACACAGAGTACAGCAGAGGTTGACCATCAACAATTCGGTAAATCAATGGGCGACCGCTGAAGACGTCAAGCGGCACATTTGGCAGATCGGCGGGAACTAATTGCTCCAGTCGTTCGGGCCAATTCCCCGTACGCCTCCGGAATCGCTCCAATGCCAGAGTCGTCAGAGTTCCTTCACGCTCCATCCCCTGCTCTTCCCGCGTCGGTTCTGGCCAGAATTCGCGAAATTTCTCGGGCAGGATCAGCATCACCGGCCAGTATCGTCGGAATCGCTCGGGAGACGTTGCCAGGCGTTGCAATTCTTGATGGTAGGTTGACTCAGCGAATTCCCCATGCTGGGCGATCGGTTGTTCGAGGTATGTTTGCAACAGCGTGAGCAACCGTTCAAATTCAAGACGCAGGGCTTGTCGGCCGGCTAATGTCGTGGACCAGCGGATCGCAAGCAATTCTTGATTGACTATTTCTGTTGTACGATCCAATTTTATGGACTGGCGGTCAACTCGCGTCGGCAATCCCGCCGCCTTGTATTCTTTAAGAAGTGCCGGCCATGCAAGATTTGTGTCTGGATCTAATTCAGACAACTTTCGCATGAGGATGCGGCTGCCTTCTGCCGTGAATCGACCGCCATCCGATTCCGACGTAAAACAGATTTCCAATAATTCGTCACAAAAATAACGATACTGAGTCGCGGTCCCGGATTTGGTATGCCATTTTGCAAGGTCGAGTTCTTGGCGCCATGCTTGCAGTTGTTCATCTGACAGCAGATCGGCATGCTCGGACACTAGTCGTCGCAAAAGGGCCATCGCACTGGACGCACAGACGTGCCCCATGCCTGATACGACGATGAATTCCGAATCATTGAAAATTTGCTTGGCAAGCCCAGCTTGGGCCTGCCAGAACTTGCGAAACTGTGGCAGGTCCTTGCTGGCGAGCGCCCGTAAGGCAGACAGATGAAAAAGAGTGCGGACGTGCATTAAGTCCTGATAGTGCGGCAACAGGATTTCATAACCTGATGGCTTGATAGGGTACGTCTCCGCGGACGTTTGATTGACGCGCAGCTTAAGCCAGGCATCATTTGTTGGATCTCGATAGATGTATCCCAAGTGTGGGTGCGTCGTCCCTTTGACAAACAGGTCGAGCGAGCGAGCATTGGCGTCGAGATATTGCATCGCCCACGCCCAATTGGGATCGGTTGGAGCACTGATCGTGTGCAGTGCAGGAGTCTTACCAAGCTGCTTGAATGGACTCTGGTCGAGCCGTATCAAGCCTTCGCGATACCAGGGCCAACCTCGATCGGCAATTGCGACGGTCGCATTGGCGACGTCCATTTCGCCCACCTTATCGGTGGGTGTCCCGGCGACACCAAGATGCAACCGGGCCTCCAGAAAAAAGAGACATCCCAGGAACAGGCAGATGCCGGCGGCGCACGTTTGAAAAAGGCGATGTCGCACTTGCCACATCCACGAGCGATTACGCAATTTGGCCTTCCGAATCAACCGCGCTGCGACGTGCGGAAGTCCAAAGTCCTTCAACAATCGTTCCAGAGAATGACCGGCGTCGGCGCCGTCATCGAAATGGCCCAGCAATTCCGAGCGAACTTCCTCCTGTTCGCTTCGCCACAGCCGCGTACGACGGACAATGCCTTCGACAAAATCCAGCACCTGACGCTCCTGGAGCGCGCCGAACGTAGCAATGCCACCGAGCCGCGGCGCGAACTGTTGAGCGAGCATTCGTTCGTCAGTCATGTTGCCTCTCCAGGTAATCCGAAACGTGCGCCGGAAGGCAGGACCCCCAGGCTCGACAGCGCTTGCACGACGGCTCGCCATTGTTCCGAATCGTGTGCCAGCCGTTTCTGTCCGGCTGCGGTCAGCGAGTAATACTTGCGATCACGACCTGACGGCGCAGAAGCCCATTTCCCGACAATCAATCCCTGAGCTTCGAGGTTGTAGAGCATGGGATAGAGCGTCGACTGCCC
>JAQGHT010000408.1 GCA_028291565.1 Planctomycetaceae bacterium
ATGACGTCGAAAGGCAGCGAAGACGTGGCGGTGCAAGCCTTGCAACGGGGCGCAGCCAATTATGTGTCCAAGAAACGGCTACATCAGGATCTGGCAGAGATCATGGAGCAGGTTTTGGTTGTCTCGAAAGAGCAGCGGACCCAATCCCGTCTGCTGAATCGAATTGTCCAGACGAATTTCACTGTCATCCTGGAAAATGACATCTCACTGCTGCAATCACTGGTGATTTATATTCAGCAACAGCTGAAAGTGCTGAGGCTCTTTCCGGAATCAGAGCGGATTCGAATTGGCGTGGCTTTGGAAGAAGCGTTGTTGAACGCGTTTTACCACGGAAATCTGGAAGTCAGTTCCAAACTCCGCGAAGACGACTATGACATGTACTATTCGCTGGCCAAGCAACGTTGGTCCGAGGCTCCATTCGCCAATCGGAAGATTACCGTGGAATGCCGTTTCTCGGCCGATGCAGCCGCGTTCACAATTTCAGACGAAGGTCCGGGTTTCGATCCCTCGACGCTTCCAGACCCCCGTGATCCCGAAAACCTGGAACGGCCCAGCGGACGTGGATTGTTGCTGATGAGAACCTTCCTGGACGAAGTCGAATACAGTCCGAAGGGCAACCAAGTACGAATGTTGAAACGGCGACAACCTCAAGATACAGAAGAACTTGCGTGCGAGGCATCGGCCGTTTGAAATAAATCGCACGCGCAAAATCTGAACCCGCACGATCGTCCAAAACGGTGCGTGTATGGGATAGTTTTATGAATATCACTCTATTTCATTGGCTTCTTCCCAATGAAAACGTAGTAAGGCACTCGAGAAAACAGCATATAGGGAATTCTTGCCCGATGCTCGCTGAAATGAATCGGCTCGAAATGCTTATGCAAGTAGGGTACGTGATCTGGTGACGGGAAGACGTTATCGAAACGGAACCAATTGGGCCAAAAGGTCGAGGTCATCCACGAATGCCTGGCTCGTCCAGCCTCCGGGTACTTTCGCGCCACGTAGAAATCCACAATTCCAATTGTGCCACCAGGTTTGAGCATCTTCTTCGCCTGATCGATAGCCGCAAACCAGTCGGGAATCATCGTCAAAGAATAGGAAAACGTGACGATATCCACGGGTTCAGGCGGCATCCACGTCGTGGCATCTGCCTCGACCGTTTTGACATTCGCCCAACCGCGTGCCTCGATCCGTTGTTGAGCTACTTTCAGCAATGAGCCAGACAAATCGACCAGATGCAGCTGTTTCAGATGGCTGATTCGGTCACCCAGGAATTCCAGATTCGCCCCGGTCCCGCCCCCCATATCGACGGCTGTCGCGCCTTCAGGAATTGTAAGAGCATCCCACATTTCCTTTCGACCTTGCAGCAACCGGCGACGGAAATCGTCATATCCCTGAGCTTGTTTGCTATAAAAGCTTTCCAATCGCTCCGAATGAGTCTTGCCCCGAATCGGGCTGACGGACATATGCCAAAGGATCTTCAGATCCGAAAGAAACGACATGCGGCGAATCCTGGGGTCAACAAAGTGTTATGGGCCGGCCAATTCGCCAGCAGTATAGACGACACCCGTCATCAACTTCCATCGGTCGGTGAATCTGGCTTCGCATCGGCTCTCGAGGTTGTGCGTCGGTCCCAACCCGTTTGCAGAACTGGGAATGCTCCGATAACCTTGCCAATGCCAGCCTGATTTGGAGTCAATTTGAAAAGCGAAGTCGCTTTCGTCACGCTGCCGATTCTTAGTTTTCGTACCAATTCACAAAGACAAGCACATGGCAAATTCTCCTCGATTATTGGAAGGTCAAGTCGCCCTGGTTACTGGAGCTGGACGTGGTCTAGGCCGGGCTTTTGCGGAACGACTGGCAGCCCTTGGTTGCAATATTGGTGTACACGGCATGCGTGAAGCGGGCCCTGCCGAATTCGGTGAAGGAACAACCTTGACTGAAACCGCGCGCCAAATTGCGGACGAGTTTGGTGTGAAAACCATTCGAGTTTTGGGTGACTTATCGGTCAACGAACAAGTGGAGCGTGCGGTCCAGTCGGTGACGGAAGAACTCGGACCGATCGAAATTCTGGTGCATAGCGCGGGCGGAGATATCGCCGCGGCCGGTGGCAAACCAAATCCGAACGACGCGGTCAATATCAAAGAATGCGACATTCGCAGTGTCATCGACCGCAATTTGATCAGCACGATCCTGACTTGCCAGCACGTGGCCCGCGGCATGATGCAGCGTAAGCACGGCCGCATCATCACGATCAGTTCCATTGCCGCGTTTGTGGGTAAAGAAAATTCCGCGATTTATGCGACTGCCAAAGCCGCCGCCGTGGAATACACGCGCTGTCTGGCAGTGCAATTGCGTCCGTACAACATCACCGCCAACAGCCTGGCCCCAGGCGATACGCGAACCGGCCGTTATCTGGGAACCCGAAAGGTGGATGAAAACCGCTTGGCCACAGAAGGGACTTTGGATCGGATTGCCTTGGTCGATGAAGTGGCGCGCGTCGTCGAATTCTTTGCTGGCCCCTTAGGACAATTCGTCACCGGAGAAGTCATTCGAGTTGACGGTGGGTGCCAGTGCTGGCCGAGCTAGAACGGCGTGACCTTGCGTCTACCTCGTAGCCGAAGTCGCGAGACTTCAGGCGCGCGTCCCTATTCGGGGCACCGCCACCGGGCTTGTCCCGGTGGGGTCCACGGCCTCTGCACTACTCCTTGACTTTCGTTACGATTCCAAAACCCCAAGCCAAGAAATCGAGCGATCCAATGTCCATTCCCCACCGCATGTGGATCGCGATAGTTGCACTCTCTTTTTTGCCAAACGTCGTGTCTGCCCAAATGCCCACCGTCCGCATTGGCTCCAAGAGTTTCACCGAGTCTGTCATTCTCGGCGAAATCGTGACTCAATTGGCACGCTCGGGAAATGCTGACGCGGAGCATCGTTCGGAACTCGGAGGAACCCAGATCCTCTGGAAAGCACTGCTGGCTGGTGATATCGATGTCTATCCCGATTATACAGGAACGATTACGCAAGAGATTCTCAAAGGACAGCCGATTCGTGACGTTGAAGCCATCCAGGCTGCACTGGCAAAGTTTGGAGTGCGAGTCAGTCGACGGCTCGGCTTGAATAATACGTATGCACTCGGCATGAAAGCCGATCGAGCCCGGCAACTGGGAATCAAAACCATTTCGGATTTATCGCAGCATGCCGGGTCGGAGAGCCTGAAATTCGGACTCAGTGATGAGTTCCTCGAGCGGCAAGACGGTTGGCCGGGATTAAGGCAGCGCTACAAATTGCCGGAAAAGTCTGTTCGTGGCATGAATCACAATCTGGCCTATCGAGGTCTGGAACGTGGAGCGATCGACGTCACCGATCTGTTCACGACAGATGCCGAGATTCTGCATTATCAGCTTTTGCCTTTGGAA
>JAQGHT010000411.1 GCA_028291565.1 Planctomycetaceae bacterium
GGGAATCGCTCCCTTGGCCCGGTCGGCGATCGGCAGCAGGCGGTCGACTACGCCAATATACTGACGGTCAGGATAGGCTTCCGAACGGATCGTGCATTTTTGCTTAGCATAGATCTTGCTGATGTCCCGTTCCTGGATCGACAGGTCAACTTCGAGATCTGACAGGTCGGCCAGATCGCACAAGCTGAATGACCCATTGGGAGCAATTGTATTCACAATATTTCCCTCTTCGGCGTTCTTTTTCAAAACAGAACCCGATATCGGGGCGCGAATGGTACAGTTACTGACCTTCCAGGCGGCTTTCTCCAAATCGGCTTCAGCCTGTTGGACTTCCGCTTCAGATGCGGCAATATCTTCTTTGCGGTTCCCGTTCACAATTTGGTCGCGACGGAACTTCAGCCGCTTAACACGAAACAAGGAGGCCTCGTATAAGCTTTTCTGAGTTTCAAAAGTGGCGTCCGCGACCAGGGATTTATCCTTGGATCGCAGCATCTCATTCCTGAGGTGGTCCGCTTTCTGCTGTTCCAGCTGACGTTCTGCTTCTGCGACTTCGGCTTCAGCTTGATCGCGTTCTTCGGATCTGCTGCCCGCAAGGATCAGGTCGCGGCGTGCCTTGGCCAACAGGAGAGCGGCCTTCGCGCGATTGAAGTCGGCCTGATAATCATCCTTTTCCAATTCCGCCAGAACTTCGCCCTTTTTGACCTTTTCTCCTTCGACGATGTACAGCTTGATGATCATCCCTGAAACTTTGGGGCTGACCAGAATCTGGTGTGCCGGAATGAGATATCCCTTGGATTCCAGGGCAATCGCTCCCTCTTGCGCGGTGGTCGCGGGGAGCGAGTTTTGCGATTGGACCGGTGTTGGCTCGGAATCGGAAGTTTGCGGAGCGTCAGCCGTGTCCGAATCCAGACTGAAGAGCTGATTTCTTTCGGCTTCACGATAGCCGAGAACCGCGGAGAGAGTGCTCAGCAGCAAGACCAGGATCCAGGCAACTGTCGCGGTCGATCGGGGTTGTGCGGCTCGATCAGGCAGTCTCAGGGAACGCACTCGATCACTTAACCCCGAATTGGTTGCAACAACTTCTTCGGCGCGGCTGCGTGGGCGGGGACCAGCCGTCGGAGTGTCCATAACAGTTTCCTGGTACTGCAGTTGTGGTTATTCGAAAGCGACTTTTTTCGAGCCAAGTAAATCTTGCAAAGTGACCAAATCGATCATCCGGAATCGAATTGCAGTGCACTTCGATCCATTATAGCCTGTCATTCAAGACCGTGTCAGATTGAAATCAACCGACTTATTTGTTGGTCTTTCAGGTTGTCAGATTTTCACACGCTCCTCAGGCGGCGCCACAGGACGGACGGCGGGCGTGACCGGAACGTCTAAGATTCCAACGTTATCGATCAAATCGGAAATCGCAGGTCCGAATGCCATCAAATTCAATGCTGGAACCAAACACAATGCAATGGGATATTTCAACCAGCCATCGACACGTTTGACTCGGATGAGCAACTGATTCTGGTAGAACTCATCAAGTTGATCCGCCAGGCTGCGCAGAGCAGTCAAGACATCTGGGACCTTGCCAGTCAGGATGTCGGTCAGGCGATCGGAGACTCCAGCACCACACGGATACAGCGCACGGTGGATGGCCTCGCGATCAGGAACAGAGATTGCGGCGGCTTCCAGACACCGAGCCATATCGGGGTCGAGCCGCTGTAATTGTCTCGCCGTTTGTTCCAACGCCAGGCGTCGCTCGACGCCTGCCCCGAGTCTGATCGCCCAACAGCGCAAGGCTGCTGCAAGACGTCGCACCTGGGCTGGCATTGATGCTGCACGGCGACAATAGAGCCAGAGTGAAAAAGCGAGCAGAATTGCGATACCGATTCCGCCACCTAATATCAATCCGAGACGGAGGCCGCCGTCTGGCCTTAGACCGGTCCAGGTCACTCCGCCGATCAGGGATCCCAGCCCGAGAATCCAGCCCAGAATGCTCGTCAATCGGTCACCTGAAGTGGCACTGGAACGTTTAGATTGAACCCAAATCAATGGCAGTCCGAGACGATCCGGCATTTCGCGGCAACGGTTTTCCAGCAGCCGCAATCGTTCCTCGCGCTGCTTGCGGAGTCGAAACATTCCCCACCGCACAACGCACAAGACCGCTGCTGAGATTCCGAAAAACGAAACCAGCCAGATCAACATGTCTTGCAAGATGTGTTGCATGGAGGTCAGAGCGATCAAAAAAGGGATTCGTCAATTCAACACAATTGGGGAAACTAGGGGTATCGGCATTTCACCAGCAGGTTGCGCCTGGTGCGGGATTTCTCACTGGCATCATGGATCGTTGAGGTTGCCTTCCAGACGATTCGGAAGACTTAGCAACAGTCTTGCGACGATTAAACCCGCAGTTTCCAGACCCAGCGAAATCAGCATTACCCCGCGCCCGATGGGGGTCTCTAAGAGTGCGTGTGAGTAGACAGGCAAAGCAATCAATAGTATCGCCCCCCCCAGAACACCAAGCCAAACCAGTCCGCCCACCCAGCGCCGCGAGCCGCCAATGATGAAATCCATGTCCGTCTGAGTCTGATCACGTTGTTTGCCGGCCATGCGCACAATTTCACTCGAAACGGCTGAGAAGGTACCTGTTCGAGCTTTGGAATCCAGACACGTGATCATGAATTCCGTTTCCGCGGTTGGCCGGGCTTTTCGAAGATCATCGAGAATTTCTTCAAGCGGCCGGCCTTGTTTCAGACGCTTCACATAGCCTTGAAATTCTCGTTTGGTGGCTGGTGGTCCCCAGTCCGCAATGAATTCCAATGTCGACAATGGATCGTGCCCCTCATCGAGGCATTTGAGGCACAAATTCGTCGGCGATTTTGGCTCCGATGCTGTCGGTGTTGTTGGCCGACTGAGTAACCCCATTGCCAACAGCATCAGGACGGCGCCCACACCAGCGACGACGCTGGTGAAAGGAGCAGCAGGCAAGGCACTAAGGAGTTCCATGAGGAAGGGCTCAAAAACAAATCAGAATTGTGAGATTAGGAAGGCGACCGTGTCAACAATTTCGACCCTGTCGACGGCCAGCTAAGCAGTTGCGGACGTTAACATGTCACTCGTTAATTTCGTTGCGTGCGACAGAGGCACCATTTCGCGCAGCGAAACGGCGGTTAGACTCTAACACGCTCGACAGGACGGCATCGGGCGATGCATTTTTGCCGAAAACGATTGTCTCCGCTAGATTAAAGGCTAGTCACTCATCTCGGGATTCAAATTGCCAGGGACTTTGACGTAGTCAGGTGCGCCACAGACGGAGTCGTTTGCGTTGGAATTGTTGCGTCTGGATTCCCGATGGCTTTCTCGACTACAATGTCCGTCAGGACAAATGATAGTGCTTTAACCCAAAGTGCTCGGGAACCTTACCTTCCCGCTGCTTATCCTAAGCTATTGTGCTCCAGGTCCTCTTGTCTGTCGTTCAATCGCAAACCGCAATGCTTTCCGAAAATTGAAACGTCTTTCTCCAATGTCCGTTCCTCTTAAAGTGATCGTACTGGCCCGCAGCGACGTCGCGCACGTACGAAAT
>JAQGHT010000489.1 GCA_028291565.1 Planctomycetaceae bacterium
GTACTCGGACGCTTTCGTCGTCGCGAGGTAGTTGTACTTAAAGACCTTCTTCTTGTCTCGGGCACTCCAATGGAGATAGACGCCGCAGACGATGACCCAATCGTCGGCTTTATTTGCTGGGATCACACCCTTTTCTACGCTGTCGGCAATTGCCAGGGCAATTGCGGCTTGAGCCGGTCCGAAGAGCAGTACGGAATGGTCGGTGTCTTGCGTGGCGACTTTCGAAATCAACACTGTTGCGGGTTTGACCTGAGTATTCTTTTCGATGACGGCCAGCAGATTGGAATGACCTTCCTTCTGATTGGCGAGCGCATTGACGAATGCGACGCCAACAGGGCCGTCTTTATGTCCAATGATGATGTCAATGTGGGCGATTTCCTTGCCATCTCCGACGACGGCCTGCCCGACATGGAAGGTGGTGGAAATCACCTCTTGAGTCGTACCCGGGGTAGCGCTCTTCCCGCAGCCAGAATAGCATGCGAGCAATGGGATGAGCAGCAGGACCAGCGAAAAACGCTTGAATCCTGTCCAGCCGGACATTCCCGAATTGTTCGCTATTGAAGACACTCAGATCCTCCATTGATCTTGAGTCACATTGCAATCTGGATTCGAATCCGCTCCTTGCCAGCCGTTCTCTCGTACAAGTCAGACTTGTCAGGAATGGCGACTGGAAATGGAAGGTTCGAGTGTAGGCACTGGCGTTAAACTGCATTTGGTTCGGATTGAGACAGGCAACAAGAGCACTCGCGTGCATTGGCCGGTCTCGTTCCCTCCGACTTTCGGAGTCATTTGCGGTGGCCTGAATCACAGGAAAGGTCAGGAAGCCACCATTTCAAAATGGTCCCAAGGCGAAGCCCACCGTGAATGAACGGGGTGAGTGAAGATTGATTCGTCACACACCAGGATTTCAGGACTCGTTCTCTATCCTTCGGTCATTCGACTGCCCGACACACAGCAGCAATTCGATTGTCAGGCAACATTTGAATAATTGCACGTTAATAATTTCCCAGACTACCCGATTTGTGAGTCGAAACTGACGGCAGAGGTTCCTGAAACGTCAGCAATGCCGGTCTTTCCGATTACATTGGTCTTACCGAGTCGAATTCCGTGGCAGGAATGGCACATGCAGGTTGCCGGTCGGAGATTCCTGACCTAGGGTTGTGATATCCCAGTTCGTTTTCAGGAGCTCAAACAAACTCGGTAAGGGGATCTGAAGCCCATTTGGCTTTGGAGGCCTCGCATAAATCAATAGTTTTGTTCCGAGCTTCCAGGAGAATCGTGATGCAACAAGCTACCGTTCCGGAATCGACTACTTTTTTGGATCGGCGTCAAGCAATTGGAGGCCGGACTGACGGCACGGTGGAACGCCGCCAATTCCTGGCCTCCCACAGCTCTTTGCGGCCTGAAGTTAAGGAATTGGCGGAAGCCGTGGATCAATACAAATTGGTTCATCGTCGCCGCTTCATTACTTACGAAGAACTGTTCAACGTCATGGCGGCGCTCGGCTACCACAAATAAGTCGGCAATCAGCGGAAATTCCCGCGAACTGCGTCCGTTAATCTTCTTCAATGACTCGTGTTCGGCGGCGGTTCCGGTAATAGGGAGCTCGCACCCCTGTACGGTCTTCGTCGAGGTGGAGCCGTCCGGTAAACAAGCGGTTGGCCAAAAGCAGGATCATGGAGCCTCCGACGGCAACCGCGAACCCGATCGGGCTGATCAGATTTCGGATGTATTCACCGGCAGACCAGGCGTAGATCGCACCTCCAATTAAGGCGCCGACCAGGCCGAGTACCAGTGTGACCATTGCGCCACCCGGATCGCGGCCCGGCATGATGGCTTTAGCGAGCAATCCGCTGACCATCCCAAATCCGACCCAAGTCAAACCCTCGTGGACGTAATAGTGGACCATAATCGGATCCATGTTGTGTCTCCTTCCATGTTGAGTTGGTCTGGTTTCCAAACTTTGGAGAGTGGCAGGGCGTCAGCCCACTCTGGTTCAGCAGACAATATTGAACACTCTCGCCGTTTTGGGTGATTCCAAAAACCAAGACGTTCATCGCGCAGCAAATAAGGGCACGGACTTGCCGTGCCCCGTTCGCAGCATTGGCTCTGACACGCGATCAAACTGAAACAAGCGCAAATTCGCTCTGCGAGCCTTGGTGGCTCATTTCAGTTGGCACGTGACGATAACCTGGATTTCGTCGAGTTATTCGACCGGCCCAGGAGCGGGCGCGGGCGGTTGATCTGGCGAATCGGACTGTTGCAAGCCCTGCTGGCGCAGCTTATAGGCTTCCAGCGCTTCCACCTGATGGCTCAATCGAAATTCAGGTCCCTGAGGGAAGTACTGGACGTCGTCTTGCAGGTAGTACGCCGATGGGAGTGTCTGGCCACCAAGTGTGGTTTGACACCCAACCGCCGTCATCCCCAGCAACGCGCAACCCAAGAGTGCGAACCGTTGACCTTGAATTAACTTCTGGATAGCCATCTTAGCTCTCGCTGTGCTTCGAGAATCCGTTTTCTACAATCGATTGGGCCGGCAATTCTTGCTGCTTTCACTTCTCACATTCGGCTCGAGGATTGAAATCATTGCTGACTTCAAATGCGATGTCTGGCTGACCGTCGCTGTACTCAAACCGGTGGGAAGAATAGGTCCAACCGTCATTGTCTTACTCTCAATATCGACCACTACAACCCGCTTCTTCGGCATAAACCGTCAAAGTCGATAAATTTTGCCAAAACGGATCTACCAGCACTTTGAAAACGCCAACGGCCGGCGTTTCCAGATTGCGGAAAGGCCGGCCGTTAAATGTCGTAAGTGATGTTGCATAAATGAGTTACAATAAAATCCCAAGAAGTCACGAAAGAGTCACGCGGCGCGCAACCGTTTAAGCTCCGCTTTCATGAGGACAGGAGAAGCAGAATGCCCACTTTGAATCACCGATTCAAAGTGTGAGCCCACGGCACCAGCATTCCATCCATTGGAGTACCACCGGCATCGAATGAATCACGCCTTAAAAACACGCTGAACTTCTTCCAGCGATGTTTTTCCCTCTGCAACAAGTCGCAAAGCATCTTGTTGCAGAGTGGTCATCTTTTCCTTTTTGACTTGCGCTCGAATTGCAGACGCATCAGGCTTGGTGGCGACCAAGGCGCGCATTTCTGGAGTCATCTCGAGCAACTCCAACATGGCGGTCTGGCCGAAGTAACCCACATCGTTGCACTTTTCGCAGGGTTCGGGCTCGTCCTCTTCCTCATCGTCCGGATCCGGTTTCGGTTTGCGATAGAGAACCTTCAGATTCTCAGGCAGACCGACCTTTTTGAGGAACTGGGCATTCGGGCGATAGGCCTGGCGGCATTCGGTGCAGAGCATTCGAATCAGCTTCTGGGTGATGAGGCCGTTCAGCCGCTGCGAAACGATCGCCGGGTCACCCACCCATTCGAGCAGTTGGACCACTGCCGACGGAGGATCTTTCGCGGGCATTTCTGTGATCAGCGATGCCTTCTCACATTCTTCAAAGAGCACCTTCGCCGTTTCCGCGTCTTTCAAATCCGGGGTCATGATGATGTCCCCGTCGACGCGAACAATTCGGCCCAGGGTCATCTGCAAGCTGTCGCCCGGATTGCCCTTAAAGGGAGTGATATTGTCCAGCTTCTTACCAGTTTCACCGACGGTGAAAATCTGGTGTGTGAAGCAGTCCACGCCACGCATCACGGCGAATTTCAAAGTCGTCACGCCGCTACCTGGCATACCGACGATCAGGAAGACGCCGGGATCTGATGCTGCGGCCCGCATTTTCTGACGCAGCTCTTCGCTGAATCCCAAATCCTGCGGCGTATCGAGCTTGACCTTCAGATTGGTGGTGCGAACTGTGAGCTTCTCGCCCCCTTCAGCGGGTTGAGAAATGACGACAATTTCGTAGGGAGTCTCACTATACTCGGACTTGATCGCTCCCTGTTGCGGCACCTTTCGCTCTTTGATATCGAGTCCCGCAAGCAATTTCAGGACCTGAGTTACCGCCAGGCCTTCCTGCTTGGAGATACGATCGCCAGCAAACGCCAAACCGTCGACCACGAACGAAATCTGTGATCGCTCACCTTTAGGCTCGATGCGAATCTGGCCGGCTCGACGATCCAAACCATCAGTGACGATTTCTTTCGCCCGCATTAACCCGGCACTGACCAGGCGCGCATTCTCTTTCATGTTCGGCTGCACGCCGTTCAGCGCGCCTTGAAAGAGGACTAGCTCGCGCTCCTCGTCGTCATCCTCTTCATCGTCATCATCGTCGTCTGCCCGTCTCCCAAAGCCGAATACCACGGAACGAGTCCCCCCATGCTGCCCAACTGATTGAAATAAGACAGTTCAAGACTTTTTGACGGAATCTGGTTGTCACCGACTCCGCCAATAAAAAGAATCGCAACAAATTCAAAATAGTCAACGCCAGCCGCATTTCGCAATGCGTCCCAAACTATTTGAGCAAACCGTAGCGCCGCAGGGTCGCCCCCAGGCTTTCCATCTCGCCAGCAGTCAATGGCGTCAACGGCAAGCGGACTTCTCCGGTATCACGTCCCAACAACTTCATGGCGGCCTTGATGGGAATCGGGTTCGTGGCCAAACCCAACAAATCACGACACAGCGGGAACAGTTTATAGTGCCAGACTTGAGCTTCCTTGAGGTTTCCGGATTGGAAGGCCTTGAGCATGGCCATCACGTCGCGGGGCACAATATTGCCGACGACGGAGACCACACCGCTGCCGCCCAACGCGAGCATTGGCAGAGTTAAACTATCGTCTCCGGACAACAGCGTCAGATCAGTCAGGGCAATGACTTGCGACGCTTGATCCATCGAACCCGTGGATTCCTTGATCGCGACGACGGTGCTCAATTCGGCAATTCGAGCCACGGTGTCGGGTTCGATGTTCTTCGCCGTACGGCCGGGAATGTTGTACAAAATCACCGGCAGATTACAGGCCTCTGTGACGGCTTTGTAGTGCTGGAAGAAACCTTCCTGGGTTGGCTTGTTGTAATACGGTGCGACCATCAGCGCGCCGGTGGCTCCGGCCTTTTGAGCGGCCTTCGTCAAGCGGACCGCTTCGACCGTATTATTCGAACCGGTACCGGCCATGACCTTGATCCGGCCCGCGGCTTGTTCGCAGACGATGGATACGATGCGTTCGTGTTCGTCATGCAGAGTCGTAGGGCTTTCGCCGGTCGTACCCATGGGGCTGACGCAATCTGTCCCCATTTCAACATGCCAATCGACCAGTTTCCGCAAGCCGGCCTCGTCCACTTCCCCGTTCTTAAACGGAGTCACCAATGCGACGGTCAGACCTGCGAACTGTTGCCCCTTACGACTCATTACAAAAACTCCCGCTGGCTGCAATTTCAAAAGGTTTGGATCGGAGGAATTCCTTCAAATCCCAAGTATTGTCACAAAACGCTGTGCGAGATTCCAGAGTGCGGGGGACTTGTCATCAATCGCACCTCATCAAAAAATCGGACTCGCCAACTCCGGGACCATGCTTCTAGACGCGTTTCTGCCAATCGATTCCGGCCATTTTTGCCAAAGCCAATTGCAGCGCATGGGTTCCGTTGCGACCATAACCCTGCGATTTCACAGAGACATACAATTGATGTGCCAGCGCCAGGCCGGGCAGGCAAAGTCCCATTTGCTTTGCTTCCGCCAGGGCGATCCCCATGTCCTTGATGAAATGTTCGACAAAAAAACCCGGATCGAAATTGTTGTCCATAATCCGCGGTCCAAGATTATTCAGCGACCAGCTTCCTGCCGCGCCGCTGCCGACCGACTTCAGGACCGTGGGCAGATCGAGGCCCGCTTTGTAACCATATAACAGGGCCTCGCAGACGCCGACCATATTTGAAGCAATCAGAATCTGATTCACAGCCTTGGTATGTTGACCTGCCCCCGCTCCGCCCTGGTGTACGAGCGTTTTGCCCATTGCGTTCCAACACGGTGCCAATGCGTCAACAACGTCTTTGTCGCCGCCCACCATGATCGACAGCGTGGCATTCTTGGCCCCGATATCCCCTCCGGAAACGGGAGCGTCGACACTCAGGACCTGCCTGGCTTTGGCGGCTTCGTAAATTTCCACGGCCAGTGACGGATCGCTCGTCGTCATATCCACGAGAATACTGCCGGACTTTGCCCCCGCCAGCGATCCCTCAGCGCCCAGTGTGACTTCACGAACGTCAGTTGGAAACCCGACGATGCTGAACACCACGTCCGACTGTTCCGCGACTTTTTTCGGTGTGTCCGCCCACTTGGCTCCCGCAGCCAGAACACCCTCGGCCTTAGCCTTGGAGCGATTGTAAACCGTGGCAGAAAAACCGGCCTTGATCAGGTGCCCGACCATGCTGGCGCCCATGACTCCAGTGCCAATCCAACCAATCCGAGTTGTTCCGGGAGCGATAGTGGGGGTCGTCATGCTGATCATTCTCTCCTGTAATTTTGAGGGTATTCGGTGCGACTGCGAAGGATTGTAACGGTGGAATTTGTTGAAGTCACGCCGCCGAATTCATCCGCGAGACCAGTGTCTGTTGTCAGGCTTTCCTGACTTTCGCCCATTGCTCATCCAAGCGTTTCGGCGAAACCGTGATCGACGTTCCCAACTCCTGGGTGAATACCGACACGCGATATTCTTCCAACATCCAGCGGAACTGGACCAATTCGGGATCGATGATTTGTTGTTCGGAATGGCGTATCGCCTGTTCCTGGTAGGCGCGCCAGGCTCGACTGATATCGGCCGTCAACCGCTGGTCTCGAGCGAGTCCCGGACCGGCGAGTTTGGAACGCCGCATCAGCATCGACCTGAAATAGCGGGGATATTGCGAGAGCCAGCGCCAGGGTGTCTTCGTCAGAAAGCCGGCAATCACGAGGTGGTCCAGTTGCGACGTCAAATCCGCGCGAACAATCTGGAATGCGGGGCCATGTAGATGTTCGATGGCCAGGCGGATCTCCTGGTAGTGTTGCAACATCGGAGGCAGGAGTTGACTGAGGTCTTGAACTCCGAGGCCAATTCGCTGTTTGCCAGCCTTCACCGCCGCGGCGAATTCGTCGGCATTATGTGGGCGACAGGGAGTGGCGAAGAAAGCTCGATCCGCAAGTAAATCGACCAGCTGCGGGCGAAACACGGCCGCGTCAGGCAGCGTCATGGCGTACAGTTTCAACTGTGAAAACTGAGGCAGCCAATCGATCTGAGCTTTGAGATCACGTCCGGTCGCCATGACAAACAGGCGGCGCAATCCTGCTTGCGTGTCCAATTTGGCTCGATCCTGAGTATCGAGTAAACGCAATGAAACGGTTTCTCCCTGGTCGGACAATGCGGGATAGCCGGTCATCTTCAGCCCGCTACGCGTTAATGGGACCTCTTCGGGGAGCTCTCCAAAATCCCACTTCGTGATTCCATCCTTCTGCCAGCGATCATCCGCAATCGTCGTGAAGATGGCCGCCGCGTCGGCTCCTAACTGGGTCTGAACGGTCTTGAGATCCGGTCCAGTGGCGAGTGCCGCACCATCTGGAGCCACGACCTTGATATGCATCTGCAAGTGTGAAGGCACATCAGCCGCTTCAATCGCTTCGCGCGGTATCCGTTCGCCAGAGATGGATTCGAGAACCTTGACGACTGCAGCGGAAAAACTGCCTTCACCGAATCGAACTCGCCGAAAGACTTCCTTTGCGGTTTCCGGGATCGGGACGAAGGCCCGGCGGAGGTCTTTTGGCAAGCCTTTGATCACGGCTGTGATTTTTTCCTCCAACAATCCCGGTACCAGCCAGCCGAGACGTTGTGGATCGATTTGATTGATGCCTTCCTGTGGTACGACCAGCGTCAAGCCATCCGTGTCGGAACCAGGATCAAAGCGATACTCAATCGACAATTGCAGATTTCGCATCGGCAGCGTATTCGGAAATTGCTCATCCGAGATCCCGTCGACCTCGGGCTCAATCAGATCTTCTTCTTTTAAAAACAAGATCTGTGGATTTTGCCGTTCCGCTTCACGACGCCACTTTTCAAACCAGATGCCATCGCAAACGCCTTGTGGAATCAACTTGTCGAAGAATTCAAAACGAACCTCTTCGGGCAAGACGAGATCACGCCGCCGCGCCTTGATTTGCAGGGCTTCCAGTCGTTCAATCAATTCGTGATTGTGTTGCAGGAATTTTCCGCGCGTTTCAAATTCCCCTAGTACGAGCGCGTGTTGAATGAACATTTCGCGACACAATGCCGGCTCCACATGCGAATATTTCACGCGACGCCGTGGAGTGACGACCAACCCAAACAATGAGACCTTCTCATAGGCCATCACCGTGGCCATTTTGGGGTCCCAGTGAGGTTCACTGTAGCTGCGATTGATCAGATGCTGAGCCAGCGGTTCGATCCACATCGGATCGATGCGCGCGGAAACGCGTAGAAACTTCTTACTAGTTTCAATCTGTTCGGCCGCGACAACCCACTTCGGCTTTTTGGCGTAAACACCCGACCCCGGCCACAACTGCATCTTGCCACCGCCGCACACAGTGTATTCGCTGGTTTCCCCTTTTTGTGCAACGTTCGACAGGAGTCCAGTCAGCAACGCACGGTGGATCGCTCCGAAATCATTTTGCCGTGGTCGCGTTTTCATGTCGGCCTGCTGGACGACTTCATACAGTTGGCGATGTAAATCTTGCCATTCACGCATCCGATTGAAGGACAGGAAATTCTGCTTGCAGGCATCGCGCAAGCGAGACTTGGAAAGATCGTCTCGCAACTTGTGAAAAAAGTCCCACAGGTTCAGATAGCTCAGAAAGTCCGATTCTTCATTGGCAAACCGAGCGTGGCATTCATCTGCGGCTTGTTGCTTGTCGACCGGTCGCTCGCGAGGATCTTGAAGTTCGAGTGCGGACGCGATGATCAGGATTTCAGAAAGGCAGTTTTCGGTATCACTGGCGAGGACAATCCGGCCGATTCGCGGATCCACCGGAATCCGGCTCAATTGCCTGCCAATGTCAGTCAGCTCGTTCTTGTCAGTCAGCGCGCCAATTTCAAACAGCGTCTTATATCCATCGCGAATGGCATCGGTGCGTGGCGGATCGAGGAATGGGAAATCCTCGATTTCACCCAGATTCAACGATTTGATCTGCAAGATCACCGATGCCAGATTCGTTCGTTGAATTTCCGGTGGGGTGAACCGGTCGCGAGTCGAAAAATCTTCAGCGCTGTACAGACGGACGCAAACACCGGGACCAACACGACCGCAACGCCCTTTCCGCTGATCGGCCGAGGCTTGCGAAATCGATTCGATTGGCAATCGTTGCAGCTTGGATTTCGCCGAGTAGCGGCTGATGCGGGCCGTGCCCGGATCAATCACATACCGAATGCCGGGGACTGTCAAGGAGGATTCGGCGACGTTCGTCGCGATGACAATTCTGCGGTGTTTATGTGTGGAAAAAATGCGGTTTTGATCGACTCCGGCCAAGCGGGCGTAGAGCGGCAGGATTTCGGTCTGGGTCCCGGGATAATCTCCCGGCAGCATGCGTCCCCGTAACAGTTTGGCCGTTTCGTGAATATCATGCTCTGTCGGCATGAAAATCAAGATATCGCCCCGCTCTTCGTGACAGACCTCTTCGACTGCCGTGACGACGGCGCGATTCCAATCGGGATCGCGGTCGTCTTCGTCACTCGTCATCGGCCGATATCGGACTTCGACCGGATAGGTGCGTCCCGTCACGCTGATAATCGGAGCCGGGCCGGCGGTATTTGCGAAATGTTCCGCAAACCGTTCCGCGTCAATCGTGGCTGAAGTGATGATCAACTTGAGATCACGTCGCTTGGGCAGCAGTTTCTTCAGATAGCCGATGAGTAGATCAATATTGAGTGACCGCTCGTGGGCCTCGTCAATGATGATCGTGTCGTACTGATTCAAGAATCGATCGCCCTGCAATTCGGCCAGCAGGATGCCGTCGGTCATTAACTTGATGTACGAGCCGGGACTGGTCGTGTCATTGAAGCGAATCTTGAAGCCGACCGCTTTTCCCAGTGGCGACTGGAGTTCGTCGGCAATACGGGCGGCCACGGAACGGGCCGCGATGCGGCGGGGCTGCGTGTGGGCGATCAGCCCGTCAATTCCCCGTCCCAGCTCGAGACAAATCTTGGGAATTTGGGTCGATTTGCCTGAGCCAGTCTCACCGCAGATCACGACAACTTGATTGTCGGCGATGGATTTGGCGATTTCTTCGCGGCGGCTACTGACCGGAAGCGACAGATCGAATTCAATCTTGGGAACATCCTGCACCCGGGCAGTCCGCAAGTCAATCGATCTCTGGAGCTCTTCCTCCAATCGGATCAAGTTTTTGTCGAAGGGCTTACGATTTCTGGCGGCGTCTTCCACCTGGCGCAACCGGGTTCGCAACCGATACCGATCAGCCCCCATTGCCGATCGGATCCGCCGCTCGATATTTCGCCCGTCAAACGCCGACTTCCGTTCCATTTTCCCGCTTACCGTTCCGTTTCCACTTTCCCTTCAGACACCCAGCAGACCGAACGGTTCACTGTAGCGGGGACGGTTGGAGTTCACCACAGAAGTCACGGGGAAACTCCGGAACTAGGTCCCGGAATGGGAATCAATGGGAAGTGAGCTCCAGAACCCGAGGCAGATAAAGCATGTACCCACCAGGAGTACCGATCCTGCGATCAGTTGGGTGAAAATCGGTGATTTACAATGCTTTTGTCATACTCCGGAAATTACACTTTGGGGAAGCAATTCCCTGCAATTCCGGCGATTATCGATTCCCGAGTTTGAGAGCAAGAATCGACATGGGCTAAAACGTCCGACTTCCGATTGGAGTTTTGGCAGGAGTCTGCTATAATGCTTGCGTGATATTGTTTTGTCTACCCAGTTCCTCTCGGCAAACGGCCATTGGATTACTGTCAGGTCCAATGGCGTCTCTTCGAACGCAGGTCGCGTTCTACGCATTCGGTCCTGGGACATGCCCCTGAGACCTCGAATGACTTTTGCAGAACTCGGGCTTGCGCAGCCCATCTTGCGCGCAGTGTTAGCCGAAGGCTATGAAATCCCCACTCCAATTCAAGCACAATCGATCCCCCATTTAATGGAGGGACGTGACTTGTTGGGAAGCGCCCAGACCGGAACCGGAAAAACCGCCGCGTTTGCTTTACCGATCTTGCATCGGTTGACGCACGCCGGTAATCCCACGCCAGGCTCAGGCCGGCGAATCCGCGTGTTAATTCTCGCGCCAACGCGAGAATTGGCCGCGCAAATCGGCGAAAGCTTGCGAGTCTATGGTGGCAACACGCCGCTACGACAAGCGGTGATCTTCGGTGGCGTGGGCCAGCAACCTCAGGTACGCCTGCTGCAACGCGGCGTGGACATTTTGATCGCAACTCCAGGCCGGCTCGTGGATCTGATGAATCAAGGCTATGTCGATTTGACTTCGGTCACGACGTTCGTCCTGGATGAGGCGGATCGCATGCTGGACATGGGCTTCATGCCCGATCTCCGGCGTGTCATCGCAAAACTGCCCGTCCAGCGGCAGACGGTGTTCTTTTCAGCGACCATGCCTCCGGTCATTGAACAACTGGCGCATTCCATTCTCAGAAATCCCGTGCGAATTGAAATCGCCCCTGAGAAAGCGAATACCGACCTGATTGAACAATCGGTCTGTTTTGTGTCGAAATCGCAGAAATCGCGACTTTTGGTGCAATTCTTGAAGACCAAAGAAGTGTCACGGGCGATCGTATTTGCTCGCACCAAACGAGGTGCGGATCGGATTGCTCAAGACTTGAATCGTTGCGGAATTGCTTCCGAAGCCATGCATGGCAACAAGAGCCAATCGGCACGGCAACGCACACTGGCCAGTTTCAAAGCGGACCGTCCGCCGGTTCTCGTTGCGACCGATCTGGCAGCACGCGGCATCGACGTCGACAACATTTCACACGTCTTTAATTACGATCTGCCACACGAGCCGGAAACTTATGTGCATCGCATCGGCCGGACCGGGCGTGCCGGCGCAAACGGGATCGCCATTGCTTTCTGTGATCACGACGAACGCGCGGACCTGAAGGCGATTGAACGCTTGATCCGACGTCCGTTGCCGATCGATCCGAATCACGCTGTCAGCGTCGCGACTCCGCCGGCGGCAGGCGGGATGCCAACATCAGTCTCAGATCGGCCGCCAGCCACTTCTGGCGGGGACCGCAGACACACACCGCGACGACGACCAGAACGCACCTCGGGGGCTCCGAAACCTGGGGGAGCCGCGGGTTCGGGATCGTATCGTGGTGGAGAGCAAAAGAAGAGTCGTCCGGCACGCAGCGCACCTCGCTCATAGTGCGGGCTGCACGGTTGATAAATAACTGAACGAAACGCCGAGGAATTCTACTCCTCGGCGTTTTTGTTTTTCACCGTCTTCCCGCTCCTACTTGGCAAACTCAATTAGCTGACCCACTTCTTGGGAAACCCAGTCAAAACGGCTCCAGGCTCGGGTTTCCAACGCACTGAGGCGTCAATCTTCCGAGCCAACTCGACATCTTTCCCGGTGATGCCCTTAACGCGATGGGTCTGCAGTTTCACCGTGACTTGCGCATATCCCACGTTCAAGTCTGGATGATGCCAGGCAGCCTCGGCCAGAAAAGCGATCGTATTCACCAGCAGGATGGAATGGGGCCAGCCGGGAGTCATATATGTTCTCCGCAACCAGCCGTCCCGCAGTTCCCATCCAGGCAGAGTTTGCAGTGCGGTCGACAATTCCGCTTCAGTCAGGATTAAGTCGTTGTCAGATTCGGACATCATGGGCCTCCAGAGATGCAGCGCGCCAGATTCAATCTACTGTGGCGAGCGTCAGGCGTGAGCCGGATGGTCCTGTTGAGGTGCTGGCACTGAGAAGACCTCAACGGGATAATGCAATATTCTATCAAAGATTCAAACCGCGTTGGAGCGCGCGGTTACTGGTCGCGGTTGCACTGTACGTTTCCTCTGTAGCTGAAGTCGTGAGACTTCGGGCGGCAGTTCGGAATCGCCGAAGTCTCACGATTTTAGCAACGACAAGGGCCCAAAGTCTCACGACTTCAGCTACGACAAGAGACGTCGCACTTGACCTATCTCGTCTTCGTCGACTCCACGCATACCATGCAGCTTACGCTGGAAGCTCGCCATGAAACGACGCGAGCCCTGGCTGTCAGGGCCAGGGCTCGCACTTCATGTTTCACTGATCGCAAACAATGTTGACTCAGGAAGCAGGTGTCGCCGGTGCCGGGCTCGCGCCCGCGCCAACTAGCTCCCCTTCGGGAGATTCCATTGTCGAATCAAACACCAGGTGCTTCAAGTCCCCGCCTTCGGCGACTTTGACAGTGATCTGGTTCTTGCCGTTGAAGACACCCTTGAGCAGCTCTTCGGCCAACGGATCTTCAATGTAGTTCTCGACAGCGCGACGCAACGGTCGAGCACCATAGTCTGTCTCACCACCCTTACTGATGATGAACTCTTTCGCTTCGTCGGACAGGATCAACTTCAAGCCCTTCTCGCCGAGGCGTTCCCGAACCTTGGACAGTTCGATATCGACGATCTGCTTCAAGTTTTCACGAGTCAGGCTGCGGAATACGACCACGTCGTCGAGACGTCCCAGGAATTCCGGTTTGAATTCCTTTTCAATCTCGTGCATCAACCGCGTCTTCATATTGTCGTAGTTGGAATCGAGATCCTTCTTCATGAAGCCGAAGTTGTCGCCAGAGTGAATCACATTGGCGCCGGCGTTCGTCGTCATAATCAGGACCACGTTCTTGAAGTCCACCTTGCGACCAAAGCTATCGGTCAGGTGGCCTTCTTCCATGATCTGCAACAACATATTGAAGACGTCAGGATGAGCCTTCTCAATTTCGTCGAGCAACACCACGGCATAAGGACGGCGACGAATCTTCTCCGTCAACTGACCACCTTCTTCGTAGCCGACGTATCCCGGAGGAGCACCAATCAAACGGCTGACGTTGTGCTTCTCCATGTACTCACTCATGTCGATTTGAATGAGTGCGGACTGGTCACCGAACAGGAACTCAGCCAGAGTCTTGGCCAGCAATGTTTTACCGACGCCTGTCGGGCCGGCAAACAGGAAGGCACCGGTCGGACGCTTTGGATCCTTCAATCCACTGCGGCTCCGGCGAACAGCCTTGGCAATTCGCTTGATGCCTTCTTCCTGGCTGATGACCTTTTTCTTGATCTCGTCTTCCATCTGCAACAACCGAACAGCATCTTCGCTCGACAATCGAGTCAGCGGAATCCCGGTCATCTTCGCAACAACTTCGGCGATCACATCGGCATCGACCAGACCTTCGGTCTGCTTCGATTTCTCTTGCCATTCCTTCTTCAGGTTTTCCTTCTTCTTGGCCAGTTTCTCCGCTTTATCGCGGAGTTCCGCGGCCTTTTCGAAGTCCTGATTGGCGACGGCTTCTTCTTTATCTGACTTCAGGCGTTCGATTTCTTCTTCAATTTCACCGAGATCCGGCGGTCGGACCATTGATTTCAACCGGATGCGAGCACCGGCTTCGTCGATGACGTCGATCGCCTTGTCAGGCAGACATCGGGCGGTGATGTAACGCGTCGACAATTCAACGGCGGCTTCCAAAGCGTCGTCTGTGATCTGCACGTTGTGGTGCGTCTCGTAGCGGTCACGCAAGCCTTTGAGGATTTCGACTGCTTCAGCGGGGCTGGGCGGTTCGACGACGACCTGCTGAAAACGGCGTTCCAGCGCGCTGTCCTTTTCAATGTACTTACGATACTCATCCAGAGTCGTCGCACCGATACATTGCAATTCGCCACGGCTGAGCGCTGGCTTCAACACGTTCGAGGCATCAATCGCCCCTTCCGCGCCGCCCGCGCCCACCAGAGTATGCAATTCGTCGATGAAGAGGATTGTATTCCGAGCCCGGCGGACTTCATTCATGACCGCCTTGATTCGCTCTTCAAACTGGCCGCGGTACTTGGTTCCGGCAACCATCATCGCCAGGTCGAGAACGACAATCCTGCGGTCCCGGAGCAATTCCGGCACCGTCCCGTCGATAATCATCTGGGCCAGGCCTTCGACGATGGCCGTTTTGCCGACACCGGCTTCACCAAGTAATACAGGGTTATTCTTCTGGCGGCGCGACAGAATCTGAATCACGCGTTCGATTTCATTCTGGCGGCCAATGACAGGATCGAGCTTATTCTGGCGTGCCAATTCGGTCAGATCGCGTCCGAAGCTGTCGAGCGCCGGCGTCTTGCTCTTGCCGCCCTTGGCCTGGGCGCCCCCTTCTTTGCCGCTGGCTCCGGGTTGGCCGCGCTCGGAACTGCCTTCAGCGCCCGATTCCATCCCATGGCCGAGCAAGTTCAGGACTTCTTCGCGGACGTCTTCCAGCTTCAAACCCAAATTCATGAGAACTTGAGCCGCGACGCCTTCTTGTTCGCGCAGTAGACCGAGCAGAATGTGTTCGGTGCCGACGTAGTTGTGGTTGAGGTTTCGGGCCTCTTCCATCGAATATTCAATGACCTTTTTGGCCCGTGGGGTCTGCGGCAATTTGCCCATCGTGACAATATCAGGACCAGGCTGGACGATCTTTTCCACTTCGTTGCGAATCTTGCGCAGATCCACATCAAGGTTTTTCAACACATTGGCGGCGACGCCCGAGCCTTCTTTGACCAGACCCAGCAGAATGTGCTCGGTGCCGATATATTCGTGGTTGAATCGTTGCGCTTCTTGATTGGCCAACTGCATGACCTTGCGAGCGCGATCGGTAAAGCGTTCGTACATGTTTCCATTTCCTTTCGGAACGTCGCCATCAGTTCGCCTTGGCGGTTCCTAAAAATCTCAGGCGTATGCGTCTTTCAAATCGTCCGTGACTCTCAACTTGCATTCAAATGATTTGCATTCAGCTAACGAGCATCAGGATCGATTGTGATGATGTTCATCCAGAATCGATTTCCGGACGTCTTCCAGTTTCAATCCCAAATTCTTCAAGACGTGGTGCGCCACGCCATCGGGCTCCCGCAACAAGCCCAGTAAAATGTGTTCGGTGCCGACATAAGTGTGGTTCAGTTTTCGTGCTTCCTCAATCGCGTATTCAATGACTTTCTTCGATCTCGCTGTTTGAGGCAATTTACCGGCAGCGTGGCTTTCCGCGGGGCGAAACTGAATCAGGTTCTCAACTTCATCTCGGATTCGCTGTAAATCGACCGCCAGATTCTTCAGGATCTTTGTGGCGATGACTTCTTCATCTTTCACAAGTCCCAACAAAACGTGCTCGGTATTCACAGATTCATGATTGTGTCGTCGGGACTCGCGGCCAGCTTGTTCGAAAACAAGCCGGGCGGAATCGGTAAATCCGATCATAACCAGTTCCCATTTGTCAAAACGGACACTTGCGGTTCGCGACTCTCATTCTGTTTCCTGCTGCCTCGGACATACTCCGCCAGATGTGAACTTTGAAAACCGTACTTTCAAAAATCGCCTGACAGTGAGGATTGCGTCTCGCACCTTCGGAAATTCGTCAATTATTGCTTTATCTGCCAGCTCGTTCATCTATTCCGACAATCCTTTGCCGTTCAGCTCACACTCTGGACCTCTGCATACGATTGAAATACACGCCGATTCGATTCGTTGATTCGATTTCTCCACAGCTTCAAGTCTGACCCGGAAAAGCAAGCGGAAGTTCGGTTGGCTGATAGCTGAGCAGCTTTCATGCCGTGAATCGAGTGCGAGTTTGACACAACTTGATGATTGGGCTAACGATTGGACGCCCGCTCGCACTTTGATGGGGCAAACTGACTTGATTCTAGTGCAGTACCCTGCCAAAGGCAAGATTCGGTGTCGCAACATGATGCGGCATAACGCACTATTGCAAAATTCAATGTCCGGAGCACTTGGCATTCGGAAAGAAAAGAACACCCATGGCAGATTCCGCTCGCGAGTCCGTCGCGACGTTAGATGCCATTTTGGCATAGCGACTCAATTGAAAAACTGGCAGTCCGCCAGGAACGGACTCGCCGAATCCCCAAAGACAAAATATCTCTCGAGTTTCAGCGTGGGCACCTCAAGCGACTTGACTCATTGAGGTTAATTACTCGAAAGCACACAAGGTCCTGTGGCTGACTCGGCTTCAATTAATAAGTATAATAGTGCGTCGGGAAGCGGAATGAAGAAATCGTACGATTTTCGGGAAAAGGTGCGCGCGTGGCAGAACCTGGTAAATGGGCCCGTTGGTTTTGGGTGAGTGTAGTTTGCCTCGGACTGGCGGCTGCGGCTGGCTATACGGGATTCCACCTGGGGCAGCGGGAGGCCGCTCCTCATCTGGTGGCCCGCGAAGCTGAAGACGCGCATCCAGACGTGAAAGCCGACCTCACTGGGGCAGAGGTTATTCCGGGCGACATCCCCAAGCTACGACTGAGTTCGGAGGCGTTTGATGCACTGGGAATCGAGTTGGCAGCGGTGAAACGCGCGACCGCAAATGATTCGTTGGCCCTGACCGGTTCGTTACTCATTGATTCAAACCGTTTGGCCTATGTGCATTCCCGATTTTCCGGCGAAGTCGTGTCAATTGGTACGATTGCCGCAGAACCGCATGAGTTTTCTCCGCAGCATGATCCCACCCGCCCGATTCGCGTGGGGGACATGGTTAAAAAGGGGCAACTGCTGGCGGTCGTTTGGAGTAAAGAAGTGGGTGAGAAAAAGAGCGACCTAGTTGATGCGATTTCTCGTCTCAACAGCTCAAAAACCACATTGGAGCGACTGGAGGCATTGGAGCGAGGCAGCGTTTCCGTGCAGATCGTGCGCGAAGCGCGCCGCCAATATGAGGCCGATCTGATTGCTGTCGATCGCGCCGAGCGAACGTTGCGTTCATGGCGCGAAACTGAAGAGGAAATTCTGGAAGTCCACCAGGAAGCAGTGCGGATTTCCAAAGGCGATAAAAAGACCGATGGCAAGCATTATCGAGAAAGTTGGGCGAATGTCGAAATCCGCGCTCCGCTCGATGGGACACTGCTGGAGAATAACGTTTCACTGGGTGAGATCGTTGATTCAGGCATGGTCTTGTTCAAAGTTGCAGATTTGTCGCGCATGGCTGTTCTGGCCAATGTTTACGAAGAGGATCTTCCCAAGCTGACTGCCTTACCTCCGACCCAGCGGCAATGGCGTGTCCGGCTGAAGTCCGATCCCGAAGCGACCCCGATCGAAGGCGCATTCGAGGTCATTGGAAACGTGATTGATCCGGGGCAACACACTGCCGCGGTAATCGGTTGGATTTCCAATCCCGGCGATAAATTGAGGGTTGGGCAATTCATTACAGCAGAGGTCAGATTGCCCGTTGTGACCGATGCTGTCATTGTCCCGAATTCGGCGGTCATCGACGAAGGGACCCGGGCCTTTGTGTTCATCGCCGAGAAATCATCGGATCGCGAATTCAAGATGCGCGCTGTCAATGTGCTGCGCCGGGGCCGAGATTTCGCTTTGTTGGCTCGGAATTCCGACATGTCAGCAGGTTCCAAGGAAGACCACCAGTTGCTGCAAGAAGGTGAACGAGTGGTGACCTCGGGAAATCTGGAACTGTTTGGTGTGCTACAGGACAAGGCCGCTTTGGCCGCCGCGAAGGCAAATTGACGGATGCGACGATCTGCGGACGTAATTCCGTTCCTGAGTCCAATTCGTTTCCCATCATCGTCTACGATTTCCGATCAGGCATGTTCCTCAGACCTGGAATCAATCGCGTGCTCCCGCCGGGTTCGCGAATCAGTTGCACTGAAACCCACAACCGACAACCAAAAACATGATCCATCGTTTGATTCAATGGGCTGTCGAGAGTCGCCTGGTCGTACTCTTGCTGACCGTCGCCTTGGTGGGGCTCGGCTCTTACTCGTTTATACACTTAAACGTGGAAGCCTATCCCGATCCCGCGCCGGCGATCGTTGAAGTGATTTCGCAATATCCAGGAGCGTCGGCGGAGGAAGTGGAACGTGAAGTCACGATTCCGCTCGAAGTTGCCCTGGCTGGAATTCCAGGGCTGAAATCGACTCGCAGTAAATCCCTGTTCGGGCTGTCACACGTTCGCAATCAGTTTGAAT
>JAQGHT010000496.1 GCA_028291565.1 Planctomycetaceae bacterium
ATTGCAATTACAGCCACATACCGATAAGGTGACAGTCGTTCCATATTTGCACGACAGCACAACTTATCTCATTTGCGAGAGAGCATCTTGGCCGTAGAACCACAACCAAGTTTTGAGAATTTCCTGACGCAGTTCAAACGACGCCGGGATCTCATGGTCGAAGAACTGCATAAAGTCGTCGTGGGCCAGGATGCCGTCATCGAACAGATCCTGGCGGCAATTTTCACCGGCGGGCACTGCCTGCTCGAAGGCGTCCCCGGCTTGGCCAAGACCTTGCTGGTCAGCACGATCGCCAAGATTCTGGACGTGCAATTCAAACGCATCCAATTCACGCCCGACTTGATGCCGTCGGATATTACCGGCACCAATGTGTTGGAAGAGGGTGAAGGGGGACGTCGCGAGTTCCGATTCGTGCAAGGCCCCGTGTTCACCAATATTCTACTCGCAGACGAAATCAACAGAACGCCTCCCAAGACACAGGCCGCATTGCTGCAGGCCATGCAGGAACGCGAAGTGACGGTTGGCCAAACTACCTATCCGATCGCCGAACCGTTTTTTGTGATCGCGACGCAAAACCCAATCGAACAGGAAGGGACTTACCCGCTTCCCGAAGCTCAACTTGACCGCTTTATGTTCAACATTAAGGTCGATTATCCAAGCTTTGAGGAAGAAGAACGAATCCTGACTTCGACATCTAAGGCGGAAAAGCCTGAGGTTGGGAAAGTGCTGTCCGCCCGGGGTATTCAGCAAGTTCAGGCCGGCATCGGTCAAATTGAGGTAACGCCCTACACTGTGACATATGTCGCTCGACTTGTTCGAGCAACTCGACCCGGTGACGTTTCGGCACCGAAATTCGCCAGAGAGTTGATCGACTGGGGTGCTGGACCACGGGCCGGACAATTCTTAATCTCGGGTGGCCGAGCTATGGCGGCTCTCGATGGTCGGCCCAGCGTGTCGTTAGACGACATTCGCAAGGTTGCAATCCCCGTACTGAGGCATCGGGTTTCGACCAATTTCCAGGCTCAGGCGGAGGGATTGTCGACGGACGATATCATTCGCCGACTAGTCAAAGAAGTCCCCGAGCCGCCTGTACCGAAATACGCGTAACAATATCTGGTCTACGCCTGGCCTCGTCAACGACAAGACCTTTCGTAAGAAATCGTTGGCGAGAGCGGTTTAAGCACGGATTGTGCGCGAAAAACAGAATCATGCCTGATCAAGAGGTGAATTGACAGGACTACGCGCAGTGAGGGCGCTACAAAACCCTTGGAAATTGCCAAAGTATCGAAGAACCAGTGGGTTTACACCCACCGCTCGCCAAGTTCTTTGGCTGCCGCTTAATGACGTGTCATTTCTTGATGACCGTCAACCAGAGTTGATCGAAATCGGAATGATATTCGGTCAAGGGAAATTGAGCGATTCGATTTATTTTTGGATCAGCAGTGGTAGTCGCCGAAATGCGAATCGGGCCAGAAAACGCGGTCGCATTTCCAGTCACGATCAATTTGACCGACTTGGCCGTATCACCATCGGCCGCTGACTTAACCGGAGCCGCAGTCACCCCTTCCGGGAGACCTTGCACGGAAATCTCCAACTCCGATTTAAAACCCGCTTGGCGCTCAATTGTTACGGGAATTTCGAGTGGTTTATCCACAGGAATCACGAAGTTGTCGGTGGCCACGGTCAGGTGAAAATCGGGCTGCGGCGGTGAGATGCTGAGGTAGTAAAAGAAACGGGGGCCACCCCGATCATGCAGATCACTCACTCGCAACAAATAATCGCCGTCCGCAGGCGGATTCCAGGTGAGATCGGGATCACGGTTCTCGCCTTGATCATCCAGTCGTTGCAATTGTTTTCCAGTCAGATCCGTGAGGGTCACAACAGGATCAATGGGTGAGCCAAGTTTTCGAGCCAGGACTTTGATTTGCAGCGACTGGCCCTTCTTCGCGGAAAAACGGAACGCATCAATATCATCACTCGCGGAAATCACGCCGCTGATTCCGATCGGCACCGGCACAACCTGGGGTTGGGCGATGGCATTTGGTTCCAACTCAACGAGTACCGGAAAGGCAACCAGATTCGCCGATATGGGATTTCCAAACTGCGGACCTGAGATCAGCAATCGCTCCCCATCCAGACCAGCGACAGGGACCTTCACGGGATCCGGACCAAGGTTGGTGCCGAAAATCTGGACTTCGGAAGCCGTCGAACGCGACAGGACCAGTGGCAAAACATGATCGACGAATCCGCCCGTTGTCAGGGTCAGCCGATAGATCCAATTAGCACCGCCGCTGAAATGAATGCTGGAATTTGTCGCAGCGGGGAAGGCAAACGTGCGGATTAAGTATTGCCCGTCGCTGGGGGCGGTGAAGATCAGCCGGGGATCCAGTCCCTGATCGTCATCGTTTTGGTCCAGCACAAATCCTTGTGGCGACAGAATCTGTAATACAGGATCGGCAGGTGAACCCAAAGACTGACTGGCGTCTAAATCCGCAATCAGCGTCTGTCCCGCCTTCAGCGTCATACTGTAGACATCGACATCATTGTTTGCTTGATGCTTTCCGTTTACAACCGCGCTAATGCCTGGCACAACCTGTGCTTTAGCAAGCTCGTTATTCGGTTCAACTTCCTCGATTTCCGGCAGCGCTCCCACGACGAACGGACGGACAACCGAGGCTCCCTCGGCGTTAAACACTCGAATCCAGCCACGTCCGACGGGACATTCAGCCGGTATCGTAATCGACAGTTTGCCTTTTTCGTCTAACGGTTTGATTTGCAGTTCCGGCCGACTCGACCAGACCTGGACCGGCCAGGGATCGAAAGTCCCCGACAAGGTCACTGTCACAGTCGCACCGCGGGCGCCCCCGGCCGGATACAGTAAATCCAACTTCGGAGCGGCAGCCTGGATGCTATTCGACGTGACCGCCCAGACAATCAGAACCAGACAGAGATTTCGCATTGAAAATGGTTTTGCAGAGGGAACTCAGTTCAAACATCGGAACGCCAACAGCGCTTTAACCTCTGATTTATCCCTGGTGAGCCGGATGCCGTAAAGTCCCCGAATTCTTACGAGCTCACCCACGAAAAACGCGAAATTCTTCGCGAATCCAACAGAAGCCTCAAGCTAAAGCGACGTCGCAATTATAACGCCAGCTGCCGATCGATTTGAAGTCGCGGATTGCCAATCTGATGCTCGCGCGTCTAGAATTCGAACTTCAATAATCGCTAGCGCGCTTCGTCCGCAACCACAAGCACTTGGAGCGTGATCATCGGACGAACGGCGGGCTGCCGATCTTGTCTGTCAAATCAAACGCGTCCCACAGAAACCGTCCATCCGATTTCAATGAGCCAGCTTTTACCAGCCGTCGCTATACAGCGACCTGCTCCGCCTGAAGGCCAACAAGCGGATTTGAGGAGTTGTCCTCCAGACTTGGCTGCAGGGAGGGCTCTGGAAATCCAATTCGATTCCGGCCGAGTTTTTTCGCCTGGTAAAGTGACGCGTCCGCGGCCGCAATCAGGGACTCTATCGTTTCTCCATTTTCAGGATACGTCGCCACCCCACCACTCACGGAAATTGACAGAGTTTGATGCTGCCATTGAATCTTGACTTTCTCGACGTGACCACGAATCACTTCTGCAATGCGAGCAGTTCCCAGTGGTCCGACCCCCGGAAGGATCACCGCGAATTCTTCGCCACCGTAACGGGCACAAATCGCTCGATCTCCCGCCCGCAAGTGCGACAAGCTCTCGCGCAAAATGTGCCCCATGACCCGCAGTGCCTCGTCACCCGCTTGATGTCCGTAAGTGTCGTTCACGGCTTTGAAGCGATCCAGGTCAAACAGGATCAGCGACAATTCACTGCTCGTCGCGTAAGCAATTTGCAGTTCGCGTTCCAATTCCTGGTCGAAAGTATGGCGATTGGCAATTTGTGTGACAGCATCCAGTTGAGCCAACCGCTTCATTTCGGCTTGGTGAATCGCAGTCGACATCTTGTCTGAGAGCAATTCCACAGCCCACAACACGAGGTGCTGCTGCTCTTCGGTGAAGGCCTGTTTGGAGGCCCGAGTGATACACAAGGTCCCAATGTTTTTCGATTTAATCGTGACGGGAGCGACGATTGCCGCTTTGAATGCGTGATTCAAGTCTAATAGCTCTAAGCCGTACTCATCAAACAGAATCCGATCGCTCCAGCCATTCGTCAATTTGGCGAGTTGCTCTTCGGAACGTTGCCATGTTTCGCGTATTTCGGGATGCAGCACGGCTCCGCTCGTCACATAGGAAGTCGACTCCCAATTCGCGAGAGATGTGGATAGGAACATCACTCCACGGTCTGCTTCCAGGATGCTTTGCATGGATCGCAAGAAATGCTGGGTCATCTTCAGCGGGTTGCCAAATTCCTGGTCCAGCAGGGTGCGAATCGTCAGTCGGTCGGTACTGTTACGTAACTCGCGCTCTTGAACCGCATACGTCTCCGAAGCGGCGATATGTTTGCCCAAGCCCGTGCTCAATCGACGAGCCAACTCAATTTGTTGTTCAATCGGAGCATGCTCGGGGAAAAGGTGGGTGGTGACCAGCAAACCGTATGGTTGATCGATCGAACGAACTCCAAACACATAAAGCTGCTCGGATCGCGATCGATCCTGGGAGCTGAAATTCTGGAGAAAACGTGACCGCGTACTGCGTGGTTGATGAATGGTGACCGGATACCCCGTCCATGCCGGAGTGACGAGGTCGTCGTTAAGGTCGATCTGGTGCGCGGGGGGCTCTGTGAAGCCGCGACAGTGGGCAACATGTGGTTCCGGGCTCAGGTCGATATAGGCGGCCCAGCCTTTTTCGGGATCGGGGATCAGTTGTTGCAAGATCATCTGGACGATAAGTTCCGGCGTTTCACCAGCCAGGATTTGTCTCAAGACCTCGGATTCAACCAAAGCGACC
>JAQGHT010000699.1 GCA_028291565.1 Planctomycetaceae bacterium
AGCAGGTCGCGGCGATGCTGGAACCGTCGGACGTCAATTCCGCCCAATAGATCCAGGTCATTGACCCTCCATTTGGGGTCAGAAATATCATGACCACCTGTTTTAAAGGCTTTCAAGCCAGGAGAAAGAAATCCTGGCGTCGCCACGCCCGATTGTTCTCCGTTCCCGGGAATCATGACATATGACGGCAAATAAGGATTTTGCGTGCCGCACACCTGCGACACGGCTGCGCCCAAGTCGGGCATATCCAGTACGCCACCCGGTTTGACCCCCTGCAGGACATACGCAGTGCCCTCGCCATGTCCGCTGATATTGTGCGTCATGGACCGGACAACCGCGAGTTTATTGGCGTGCCGAGCCGTCTTCGACAACAAATCGGTGAACTGCATGCCCGGAACCGATGTGTCAATCGTTTTATACGGGCTACGCTGTTCGGCTGGGGCTTCTGGCTTTGGATCCCATGTGTCGAGATGCGAAACACCTCCTTGCTCCATGACCACGAGAACCTGCTTGGCCCGGCCAATTCGAGCCGCCGGTAGTGATTCACCATTGGCGCTGCGTGACAGTGCCGACAGTCCCGTTGTCATTCCCAAGCCTAAAAAACTTCGCCGCTGCATAGGAGACGCCCTTGCTTTTCGCAGTCCAAACTCAAATGTTACGGTTCACATTTCAGTGGCCATTGAATCGATCGCTGGCCACTTTGCGATTCCAGACGTATCTGTTATCGTCTGAAACACAACCAGAGTGTGTTGGTCGTCGCCATTGCTCGGCCAAACAATTGACGAAACACTCCAATAAAAGACAAAACCGTTCATCAATAGACCGAACCTTTAGCACGCTACGGTCTCAACCACACAATTGCTTTAATCGCACGGGATTCGAGCAGAGTATTAAAGCACAAATCAATGCTCGGCGATATGTCCAATTGAAAGGAAATCTGTTTGAGTTCCGAGTCCACACTGCCGCGGATCGCTCTGACTTTGGGAGATATTGCGGGAATTGGTCCTGAAGTCGTGGCCCGCGCGATCAGCGATCCGCGCTTGCTGAAATGGTGTCGGCCAATTGTCTTCGGACATCCCGAAATCCTGCGACAGGCGTTGCGCCAAACGCATTCGCCAGCTCAAATTCAAGTCGTTTCCGCATTCACCGAACCGGTTTCCGACGCTCAGGCGATACCCGTTTTCAATCCCTCGAATGACGCGGTTCTGGATGTCCCTCTCAGCCAGCTTGACGCGCGTGCTGGGAAAGCGGCCTACGAATACCTCGTCGCCGCGGCGCGTGCCGCGTTGCGGCGAGAAATCGAAGCCATTACAACGGCTCCGCTCAATAAAGCGGCCCTGCACCTTGCCGGATTGCAATATCCTGGCCACACGGAAATCCTGGCCGAAGAATGCGGGGTCACTGATTTTGGCATGATGTTGTATCTGCCACCCGGAGATCGCATTAAGTCACCGCAAGGCTTGGGCGTCGTGCATGTGACCCTGCATACTTCGATTCGGAGTGTTCCCGATTTGATTTCCACCGCTGCGGTTCGAGAAAAAATCGGTCTGATTGACGGCTACATGCGCAGGATTGGGTGCGTCAAACCGCGGCTGGCAGTTTGTGCTCTAAATCCACACGCAGGCGAGGATGGCATATTCGGCGATGAAGAAAGTCGCCTGATTGCCCCTGCGGTTCGCCAGGCCAGTACGGCTGGAATCAACGTCCAGGGACCTCTGCCCGCGGACACGCTGATGAAACGCGCGGTCGCCGGGGAATTTGACGCAGTCGTGGCGATGTACCATGATCAGGGGCATATCGCCCTGAAACTCATTGGATTTGACACGGCCGTCAATGTCACATTGGGGTTGCCAATTGTGCGTACCAGTCCCAGCCATGGTACGGCATTTGATATCGCAGGCCAGAATCAGGCCGACGCCACGGGCTTCTTGGAAGCGGTACGAATTGCGAGCTTACTGGCGATTACATGACAACAGGAACTACGAATGCGGACTGTCCCTCCTTCCGATACGACATTTCTTTATCTGATTCGCCACGGGGCAACGCCTCCCAACGAGCAGCGGCCATATATTCTGCAGGGCAATGGTATCGATCTGAGTCTGAGTCCCTCCGGGCGGCGACAGGCGGCGGAAGCATCTGAGTTTCTGCGAGATTTTCCGCTGAATCACATTTATTGTAGTTCCATGATCCGCGCCAGAGAAACCGCCGAAGCCATCGCGAAACCGCATGGTTTCACCCCGCAACTCTTAACGAGCATCGTTGAATGTTCGGTCGGATGCTGGGAAGGTCTGGATTGGGAATCGATCAAACAACGCGATCCAGAAGCCTGCCGCCTGTTTCAGGAGAATCCCGCCGCCAATCCGTACCTTGGTGGTGAATCTTACACTGATGTTCTGATGCGCGTCCGGCCCGTGTTTCAGGATCTGTTGAAACGGCATCGCGGCGAAAGCATCGTGGTCGTGGCTCACAATATCGTCAATCGAGTGATCCTGGCTGACTTGCTGGGGCTCGAGCTTTGCCGCGCCAAGGACCTGCGTCAGCAAAACGCCTGTGTCAATCTCATTTCCTGTGATGATCAACGGGCACATGTGGTGACTTTGAACAGTGTGTTCCATTTGTCCGAGGCACCACTCTAGATCGAGTTCACTCGCCAAATGTCACCCCGAAACGCAAGTTGTTCGAGTTGCACGCGATATCAAAGCATTTCCAGCTTGCCCGAGGTCACTTGCTGCGTCGTATACATCGCAATGTCCAGTCCGTCGGTGCCGCCGAGGGAGAGTGATGTCGGGCGGTCACGGACGATTAGCACTTTAATACTGCAACCTGCTTCCTGAGCGGCCCGAACCAATTGCCGGCGTGGTTCATCCCAGTCGAGAAATACACACACGACAGTCGAAATTTGGCCCAGTTCGTTGACCAGCGCCGGCCCCAGAGTGTCGAAGGGATTCGTTCGACAATGATTGACGCACGCCAGGATTTCCAGCACGTTTTCCAAGTGGGCGGTATTCCGGCCCGCTCGAAAAATGTGCAATTCGGGACCGGCGGCGAAGAGATCGATGATGTATTCACCTCGGGCCAGCGCATCCGCGACGCTCGCCGACAGACTGACAGCGGCTTCGAAAGCCGGAAACCCCTCTACCGGAACACGGCGCCGAGTAGGGACGTATGTATCCAGCACAAGGGCGATTCGGCAGTAGTATTCTTCCTGGTATTCTTTGACAACCGGGCGTGCCAGCCGAGCCCAGGACCGGAAGTCAATTCTCCGCAGTGAATCACCTGGTTGATAGTCTCGATTGCCGATGTATTCGGGAGATTCACCAATGTGCGACGTGAGGGCGATTCCACCCGGTTGATAGCGATTTCCGACATCCAGCTGGATCGCATTGATGGGATGAAAGCGTGGCAGGACGAGCACGCTGCTGCTTGGAAACTTGCCCACCTGATTTCGATTGAAGTTGAATGGAAATGTTGTGAACACGCGAACCGGTGGAAGTTGAAACTGGCCACGTCGCAAAGGGGTCAAGGAGACGGGAATCTCGACGCTGATACCCGACGGTAGATGCG
>JAQGHT010000582.1 GCA_028291565.1 Planctomycetaceae bacterium
CTATTCGATTGAAATAGCGACTCTCGAACTTCAAAACCGCGCTCGATCAACATGAAGATGTTATGCTTCGGTTATTGAATGATCAACATCTCCATTCCAGAACAATGGAGGGCTGCGTCAAGCCGCAGTACTCCAGGGTTTTGGTGTGCGGTGGCTCACCGTATGTTTCTGAGGTGAATGTCGAGCCGGGACATTGGCTGTTTCCAATCGAAGATCGCCGAAACCCCAACGGTTTGGGACTGCCGGGCTTTCATTATCCGGCTATCTCCAGCGCTGCGCAATTGGCCCGAATCTGTCGCTGACCAGTCCAATCCGCACGTTTCACCGCATTCATCATCCTGTTCGCAATCAACTCAAGTCGATTTCCTGGGAGTCCTCATCGCTCGGCTGCTGGTGGAAGTGCCGGTCCGATTTTTCCGTTCTATCTTTTCATGACATTCAAACTCACACGCGGACGGCAGAGGACAAATGGGGAACCATGATCGACTTCAGAATATGTCGAACCGATACGTCGACAGCCCAGATTTCGGCTTCATCCAACTGATGTAATTCCCTGAGCCGCAGACAAAAACTCGCCAAGCAGGCCAGAGGGTTGGCCGCTTGCATGCATTCAGCGATGCAATATTCAATGGCGACGTTAAGCTTCTCGATAGACATCTTAGCGACAATTCAATTGGGGACGATCGGTGCCGTATCATGGCTGATTCCGATTTTGAGCAATCGCTATTCCCATCGCTCCACGTTCGTGGAACTTCGCAAAGGATTCGCCGCGATTCTGCCCAGTTGCTTGCCGCAGTAGAGAGGTTTGCTGCATTCATCAGAAACGGCAAAATTGATAAATCAAGCCAATCGCCGAAAAGTGAGATTGCATTAAAGAAATCGCCGCACGTTGACGAGTGCGGCGATTTGTCCACTATTACTTTGTGGATGACCAGCAGAAATTCGATAGTCAAGCCGACTGGAAATCGGCATCCAGGACGATGCGATAACGAGCCTTACCCGATTCCAGTCGAGCGAATGCCTCATTGATACTGGACATGGGATAATGCTCGGTCTGCGGCGCGACATTATGGCGTGAAGCGAAATCAAGCATCGTCTCGATCCCGACGGGCGAGCCACTCGGCGAACCAGAGACGCCGCGCTGCTGCATGATGAGCGAGAACGCCGCGACCGGAATCGGCTCAAGCACGGCACCGACAACGTGTAACCGGCCGTTGGGCGCGAGCGTCCCGATTATCGCATCCCAATCGAGCTTCACGTTGACGGTACTGATCAGCAGATCGAAGCTGCCGCCGAGTTTCTTGATTGCCGCGGCATCTCTGGTCGACACGACGTGATGTGCGCCGAAACCTTGGGCTTCATTAAATTTGCTCTCACTTGACGTAAAAGCCGTTACGTCGCACCCATATGCTGCCGCGAATTTGACCGCCATGTGACCCAATCCACCAATGCCGATAATGCCGACTCGGTCGGATGGCCTGGCGTACATCGCCAGTGGTGAAAAGACGGTGATTCCCCCGCACAAGAGCGGCCCCGCGTCGGCGAAGTTCAGTTTTTCCGGGAGCGGGATGACCCAAGCCCAGTGCGAGCGGATATGAGTCGCGAACCCTCCTCGATGACCAACAATGGTCGGTTGCACTTGCGAACAAAGGTGATGACTGCCTGACATACACTGGCGACAGTACATGCAGCTACCCGAATTCCAGCCAATGCCGACACGCTGCCCTACCTGCAGTCGCTTGGCATTCGGACCGACTGCCGTGACCCGACCAGTGACCTCGTGACCGAGAATCGCGGGATACTGTGAAATGCCCCATTCATTGTTCAAGACAGAGAGATCGGAGTGACACAAACCGCAATGTTCGACAGCGACTTCAATGTCCTCGGTCCCAAGCGGTCCGAGATCGACCGATTCGAGCACCATCGGCTGCTTCGCTGACTTGGCGATCCAGGCACGACAACCGGTCGCGACTCCTGTTCTAGAACCTTTTTCGGATTGGACGGCGGAAGCTGACGCTTTCTGTTTCAATCCGCTATCTGGCTTGTCGTGGCTTTGGATTGAAGTGGGCATGGACATTCCTTTCTGTCGTAATCATTGCCAGGCCCGACCTAATTCCACACGATGAGCGACTTGCAGATTCATCCACCGCCTGCGCCGCAAAACACATGCCCTCCGTACTACCACACCGAGAATTGCCCGGATATTAGCCGCCGTGCCCGCTCAGGCGATACGCATCGCCGGCAGCCGCAAACCAATGCTGCATCGCAACCTCGTGCTCATTCTCAAATCGCGACTGGCGTACGACGGACATTCCTGTCCGTCGTATTGCAAGCGGAAAATGCCCCTCTGAAGATGGAACGGAATACCCATCAAACAACACGGGAAGACGGACAGGAATGTCCGCCCTACGTACGAGGCGGCAACCTCAGGCGGAATACATGTTACCAAAGCTCAGCATTCTGCTCGCTCGGCAGCCAGGATGATTGCCAACCCGCCATCCAACGATGCGAATACCGTCCGCATCCGCCTCTCAGAGACGCGTGCGACTCTTTTACGTTCAGAGATTTGTTTCACGGACAGGTCCTGCGTTATGCTCCACGCATCAGACAGCAATCATTCCCATGCACTTCGCAGGAGATTTCATGAAATCTTATTTTGTCGTCGCGATCATTTTGCTTTCAGGTGCTGGTGCGTTTGCAGAGCTTCCCAAGAACGTGCCCGCCGCGATTCCGTTGTGGGACAAAGGAGCGCCCGGGTCGGAAGTCCATGCGGGTGAATTAGAAACGGTGGCAGGCGACAATATCTGCAATGTGCATAATCCGACGCTCACGCCCTATGTCCCGGCAGCTGGGAAATCGACGGGGACGGCAGTCATTATCTGTCCCGGAGGCGGACACTCAAAGCTGTGCCTGGGGCATGAAGGCTATGCGTTGGCCGAATGGTTTCGGGAGCGAGGGATTACCGCATTCGTGTTGAAATACCGGCTGGCTCGTGAGAAAGGGAGTGCCTACACAATTCGGGAACATGCGCTGGCGGACACTCGACGTGCGCTACGACTGGTCCGCAGCCGCGCCGCCGAGTGGCACATCGAAACCGACCGTGTGGGAATTCTGGGATTTTCTGCAGGAGGAGAACTTGCGGCTTATGCGGCAATGAAGCACGACCCAGGTCAGAAGGAAGCTCTCGATCCCGTCGAACAGCAGAGCTGCCGTCCAGATTTCCAGGCCCTCATTTATCCAGGCAGTTCTGGCAGCTTCACCGCGGAAACGGGAATGCCACCTGTCTTTATCGCCGCCGGTTACAGCGACCGCCCAGATATCTCCGAGGGAATGGCGAGTCTGTACCTGAAATACAAAGCGGCCAAAGTTCCCGCTGAATTGCACTTGTTCGCCAATGCCGGTCATGGGTTTGGATATCGTCACAACACCAAACCGAGCGCCGCGGCACGCTGGCCCGAACGATTCACAGAATGGCTCAGCGACAGCGGACTACTGCGGGATGTGATGGCCAAATAGTGCCGGTTACGAGATCGGCAGGGTCAACTTCCTGGAGTTATAGACGTCCGCACCGTGAGCCAGGCCAGTGGGGGCAGTGTCGTCCAAATCGCGCCACGAAATGTCGAGGCGTGTGAGTAACCGGCTACTGAGATCCTTATACATTTCCACACCCGCAGTCAATTCGGAGGCCATTTCCGACAGGGGAATGGGCCGCTCGATCATGCAGAACGTAATGTCGGTCAGCGGTCCTTCGATAATCGTCGTCTGCGGTGACAGATTTCCTAAAGTTCCGGAATTCGTGCCGACGGGAATCACCAGACACCGAATTGCCGATTGCGACTGCTGATCCTTGGTGGTCGCGAGCTTGGCTCGCAACAATTCCATGACCTTGTTCATGGAACCGTTTTCTGATTTCGGCTGACTGATCGCCAACAACTGACGGTTGATGTCCTGAATGCAGTCCAAAACACACCGACGCGAGATTTTGACCAGTGGTTGCCAGAGCGACTGATGCAGATCGGCGACAGGATCCAGGTATTTGCGGAGTTCCTTCCCCTGCGCCGTCAGTTCACGCAAGGAGCGATCGTCAATGTCACGGGCAATCTCATAACGGCGAATCTGAAGCTGTTCCCGGAGCATGCTGCGATAGGCCAGCACGATGGTCGAACTGTGCGTCAAGTCGGCGTCATCTTCGTTCTTAAACCCGCCGGTTCCTGACACGGTATTCGGCAGCCGGGCGAGTTCGCGGGAAAGGCGGTCGAGCTGCTCGACGAGCGTCGTGACTTCCGCATCGACGATCCGGCCAATCTTCGCCGTCGCTCGAAGTACGAATTCATCAAGGCGGAGCCTGGCATAGCCCACCAGGGCGTCATGCAGTTTTTGTTCGGGACTGGTATTCCGCATCCACGCGACGAGGCCTCGACGTTCGACTTTATGGAAGTCTTCGCTCCGAGTGGTATTACTGGCTTCCTGGGCGGCTGCCAGTTTGGTCCCCGCCTGTTTCAGCGCGTTGGATTGCACGACTTGCAACTGACGCTGGATGGCCAGAGCAATTCGCCGGGCCCCATCGAGCCGCTGGTCCGGTGTGTCGACCATCTTCAGCACCCACCCGAAAATCGCCTTGATCCGCCCACTGGTCCGCACAGCAAGACGTCCGACGATCTGCAGGAACAACTGCTCATCACCTAATTCTTCAAGTTCCTCGCAAAAATCGCTCTGCAGAAATCGATCGAGCGCGGCAATGGCAACAGTCGCCCGTGCGGAGCCCGTGAGTTGATCTTTCGTCACATCGAGTGCCTGCCCGACCAGATTCGACAGAAACTCGTCGATACTCAACTCGCTTTCCAGACGGATGACTTCAGTCGCGTCCGCCTGCAGATGTTCGACATCGAACTGACACTGCTGGAACTGCTGTCGCACCGCCGCATCGGCCGCTGAAGTGTCACTGTCTCCAGGCGACCTCAAGGCTGCGATTTTCAAGGTCTTCAGATTGACGGAAGTATTTTGGGCCGGTGGTGGAGTTCGTCCTTCACGCCAGAAACGAATGATGTCGTCACTCGCCATATTGACGGCATCAGCGATCGTGGTGCTGCCTCCGGCCCCTAAGGCGATCACCTGGGTTGGATGTGCTCGCAGCGGGGCGACTTCTTCCGAGACGGCAGTTTCGCGATCGAGCGGGTGAAGTTGCTTTTCGGCAGCAGTAAAGTTGGCGGCGAACAGGAATTCGGCCGACTGTTCCACGGCCAATTCCCAATCGGTTTGTCCCAAACCTTCGCCCAGCTGAAACAGCAACATTTCCCCGAATGCGGCATTGTCCCCATGGAACGGAACCGTGCCAAGTTGCGAATCGCCGGGATAATTGCTTCCCGGTGCACTGAAGTGGTTGAGTTCTCGCAACAGCGCGTACGCATTCGCACGGGATTTGTCGCGTTCAGCGTGACTGCGCGGCGTCGCATGCAGCAGCATTCCCTGCACGCATTCATGCGGCAGTCCGCAACGTTTGAGTTCGCTACGTATTGCATAGGCCAGGTCCGGTACGGCGCCACTTCCCGTACCGCCTCCGACACCACTAATCAAGGTGACCCGCGGAGCGCGGCCGCTGGCTGCAGCGAGTTTCGCCGCTTTCCCGACCACAGTCGTCAATGCGGCCCGGACCCGGGCGCCGTTCGAAATCAGGGCCAGGCGGCCTAACGGTCGATAGCCGTTGGTGGTCAGGTCGCGAGGAATGTTATAAAACCAACGCCGACCGAGCCACTTCAGTAGCTCCGCTGTCTGTGATCCATAAGCATCGGCCGCCTTGAGTGGAATCGGGACCACATGCACACGATCCAAGTCCTGTTCACGAAATCGCGAGGTCAGCGACCGCGTGTGACTGTCCAGTACGATCATCTCAACAGGTGGCCATTGTGACGCGGGACCGTAACGATCATTCAAGCGATCGACCAGTCTGGCGAGCACTTCCACTCCGAGGCCCCCCACACCGATCAGAACTATCGGTGCCACCCCCGAAGCGGAACGCGGTCCAGCGCTGTCGCCGTTCCGTGTCGTCGCCATCTCAGCCGAGCTGGTGGCCGCAGTCGGCACAAGTGCTGATAGCGCGTTCAACTGCGGTTGAGAATTGACCTGCCCACGCGGGAGAACCTGAGTCGGTACGGTTGGAACATAGGCATTGGGCGGGACTGAATTGCGGAGTTGTGGTAACTCGGCCGTTGGAGTCCACGCCGGCAGGGGCGCAGCATGGGGCGCAACCAGTTCGTCTGCGCGCAGACATTCGCGAATTGCCGCGATGAATGCCATACAACTCGGAAACCGCTGTGCGGGATCTTTAGAGAGCGCCCGTGCAATGACAGGACGTTGCGAACGAGGCAATGCGGACAGGTCCGGAATTCCTCGCAGATGCGCGGCCGCGAGTTGGGCCGTACTTCCCGCTGGAAATGGAAGAATACCTGTCAGCATGTGAGCATACACAATCGCCAACCCATATTGGTCGCTGTGACGGTTCGGCTTACCTTCGAACAATTCCGGCGGCGCATACGTTGGCGTCAGTCCGCCAACCATTGAAGCGGATCGCTCATACAGATTTTTCACGAGTCCAAAATCGCCGAGCTTGCCGCGGCCACTGAGCAACAGAATGTTTTCCGGCTTCACGTCCAGATGTTGCAGCGAGAAATTCTCGTACAGATAATCCAGGGCTTCTCCGGCATCGCTGATGTACTTGAGCAATTCCTCTTGAGGAATACCGACCGCTTGCTCCTGTCGGAGCTTGACGAAGCGGTCCTTCAGACTTCCGTCGGCGAGTTCTGTGACAATAACGAGGTTTCCCTCGCACATTTCGATCCGTTCGATCGACAAGAGAAGCGGATGCCGGACGTCCTTGATCCGTGCCAACGCGCGCAGTTCGCCCTCGGCTTTTGTCGGATCCGAATCGCCATAAATAATTTTGACGGCTTTGGAAATTCCACCCGGCGCAATCGCCTTCCAGACCTCGCCATAACCACCACGTCCAAGGAGGTCGGTGGTCTTATAGCCAGGAATGGGTTCACGGCGGTCGAATGTATTTCCAGTCGCGGGTCCGGCAATCATAATCGGTTCCCAGGTCCTATCAGTTTTGATGAGTCTTGAGCACCATGGCGAAATAGCTGTGGACAACAATGTCACAGTATTCCGGGAGCATTTCGACCGCGAGACCGTTGTAGCTACAGTAGTTGGTGATCTGTGAGAGCAAGTCGCGGGGATGGCAGCGACGCTTGGCTCGATTGAATGGACGGTAATGCTGGTCCAATAAGTAATTCACGACATCTTTGCGGTATTCGCAGCCGAACCGTTCGCAGTACATGCGAAACAGATGGTGAAACTCTTCGTCTGTCGGATCCTTGGCGTGAATCTTGTAGGGAATTCGTCGCAGGAAGGCCTCGTCAACCAGATCCTCGGGTTCCAGGTTCGTCGAGAAGATGACGATCTGCTCAAATGGGACTCGGATCTTTTTCCCGGTTGGAAGAGTCAAATAGTCGTGCCGCGATTCCAGGGGAACAATCCAGCGGTTCAGGAGATCGGCGGGCGCGATGCGCTGCCGACCGAAATCGTCGACCAGCAGACAACCGCAGTTACTCTTCATTTGCAACGGTGCCTCGCACACGTTGGATTCCCGGTGATGCCGCAATTCGAGATTGTCGAGTGTCAGTTCACCACCCACGATGACTGTGGGACGAATAATCCGGACCCAGCGGCGGTCGACGTTCGATTTGAGCAAGGGGCCTTCGTTCGAGCGTTCTACCTGCTGGTGAAACTGCGAATCAAAAAACTTAATGATTTGCTCGCCCGCGATGATCGCATGCGGCACCCAGATCCATTGACCGAAACACATCGTCAGCTGTCGAGCCAAAGTCGATTTGCCGTTGCCCGGCGCGCCGTATAGAAACAAGCCACCGCTGGATGTGATGGCAGGTCCCAGGCTTTCGAACATCTGCGGATCGACGGAGATTCCCGCACAGGCTTGAGTCAAGCGGGCGCGATCTGGTTTTTCGTGAGCAATCGATTGGGCGTCGACCGACAATACGTACTCAGATAACGGAACGGGAGCCGGTCCGAAATAGGCGCATTCTCGAAGCAGTTTTTGGGCCTTGGCCGCTCCCAGTTCTGTCAGGCCGTAAACAAAATCATTCAGCTGAGCAGTGGCCTTGTGTTCGACAATTTTGCGGATTCGCAAGATGTCGAGAACGCGTCCCACGATGCTGAATTGAAGGCAAACTTCTCGCGACAGCGCACGCCCAGTCAGACTGCCACTGACCGCCAATTGTTTGCACAACAACGCTTCGACCAGGGTATCACTAATTCCGGCCTGTTCCAATGACACAGGTTCCGCCGGATAGAATGTTTCTTCGGTCAACAGGGAGCGCAGGAGATTGGGATCGATTGAGGTATCTTCAACCGCAGTCAGCATGGCATTTCTTTCTCGTCCGATAAAACGTTCGATCCAACTTGTTCTCAAGCTCCGCCCGGGAACGTGACTCCTGGAAGAGAACCGCTCGCTCGTGCATTCCGCCTGATTCAATCAGCCGCAGGGCGCTAGCCCCCGGCTCTTGTTTTGCGACCCAACGCCATGACGCACGAACCGGATGCTAGCGCATTCCGGCTGATCATGTCAGCAATTTGCCTGACCTCTTAAGCTCTACCGTTTGACTGCAAGTGATGGCTATTGTGAAAGCTGATGTAATGTGCGGCTGGCATCGGTTTGCCATGGAGATATCCCTGTGACAGGACAAAACCGGCTTCGATGCAGGCCTGGGCCTCTGCGACGGTCTCGACACATTCCGCCAGCGGGGTGATCCCCACCTCGCGAATCATCTGCACCAGCATGGCGACCACTCTTCGCCGGGACGCATCGATATGCAAGTCGTGAATCATGCAGCGATCGAATTTGACATAGTGCGGACGAACGGCAGCGATCTCGAGAATCCGCGCTTGTCCGGCGCCGAAATCGTCGAAAGCCAGGCTGATATCCAGCTGCTCCAACCCATCACGCAAGGTGACCATTTCATCGACATTCGTCATCGCAGCTTCATGCATTTCGATCGTCAGCGGCTGGCGAGGCGATATCCGACGCAGTTCTTCACAGGAATGCAACAGCATTCCGGTATCGAGCTCTGAAGGATGTGTATTGAGAAACAAATGTGTGACGTCCTGCAGCCGGTAACTGTCTTCAACCGCAATGTGACGCAACATCTGACTCAGGTCGGCACTTAATCCCAATTGTGCGGCCGCCGAGAACATCAGGGCGGGAGACTCCAGCCCAACGAGGCGGCTACGCGCCAGAACTTCGTAGGCGACGGTACGCCCCGTCGACAAATCGATGATCGGCTGGTAGTGCGGAACGACGCCCCGGCCTGTGATCAACCGGTCAAACTGAACGATCGCCAGCGCCTGATCGACGGCGTTCTTAGTCCGCGTGTGTGACAAATCCGCAACAGGATTGCGGGTCAGCCGAAAG
>JAQGHT010000601.1 GCA_028291565.1 Planctomycetaceae bacterium
GAAACAAACCGGGTGTCTATGCTCCTTTAATTCCCCCGGTCACGACCGACGCCGAGGGCCGGTTCTCGCTGCGGGGGATTGGTCGTGAGCGTGTGGCCGAGGTTTATGTTGACGGTGTCCCGGACCAGGCATCGGCTTTAATTGTGGTGGCGAATCGGACTCTTGAGAAACCGATATTGATCAACGACGAAACCGTGCGAACCAAAAAGATTCAGGTTGCGACGGACGCCGATCTCGCGATTTTCGGCAATCAGTTCGAACTGTCGCTCAAGCCGGGGCGAACGATTCGAGGGGTGGTGACTGACCGGGTGACGGGCCTGCCAGTATCCGGAATGCGAGTCGTTGGTCCGACTATCTCGCGTCTGGAGTACCCGGGATTCGATCGGTTTTTCGCGACGACCGACAAACAGGGCCGCTACCGGATCGAAGGCTTTCCGGTCATGAAAGGTGCGCGGTTCAAGATTGAAGTTGCGAAACAATACGGGCGTCAATCCACCGTCGAGCCAGCATCGGACCTACATCCGTATTTTGGTCGCGAATTGACGTTGAACATCAAGCCCGGCACTGGACCGGCGAACTTCAATTTCCCGCTGTCTAAAGGAGTCTGGATCACCGGCAAGGTTGTCGACGGTGCCACTGGGGCAGGGATCGGCGGCGAGGCTGTCGAATATTATGCGTTTAATGAGAACCCCTTTTTGCAGCGGGATCTCAAAGATAAGATCAGGCCACGGTTTGACAATAACCTGCGGACCAACGAAGACGGCACGTTCAAGGTGCGGGCTTATCCGGGACGCGGGATTGTCATCGCCGGGGGCGGGCACGATTATCTCGAAGGGATTGGTGCCGACAAGATCGCGGGTTTGAAGCCTGATGAAATCTATAACACGATTTATGGGCTCAACGGTTCAAGTCCCTATATTCGCAATACGACGATCGAGGTCAATGTCCCTGAGGATGCCCAGACCCATGCGGTCGAATTGCGACTGATCAAGGGCAAGAGTCGCGAGGTGACCGTCGTCGATGCTGAGGGAAATTCCGTGGAGGGCCTGGAAGCCAGCGGACTCGACAATCAGATCGAAAACCCAATCTCCAAAGTCGAGAATTCAGCCTTGAGTGTGACCAACTTGTTCCCTGGTGAGCAACGGGAAGTTGTCGCACGTTGCGTTTCCAGGAAGCTGATGGGGATGGCGGTTGTCTCGGAAAAAGACAACGGTCCTGTGACATTGAAGCTTGAGCCGTGGGCGAATGTTACCGGCCGGCTGGTGGACGATGCCGGCCAACCTCGATCGAATGGCCTGAGAATTGTGCTCGAAGACGGCAAGCTACCGATCCATACCTTGAACGGAATGGACTACGATAAGCAGGAGTTTCTCATCGATCCTGACGGAAAGTTCCACATTGACGGCTTAGTGCCAGGTGCGAAATACCAATTGCAAGTCGTGGAAGGAGGCTTTCGGTACGTCGGCGACGTCACCGAGGATCTGACGCTCAAACCCGGTGAAACCCGCGAGTTGGGGAATGTGAAAGTGATGCAGTCAAAAGATCCGTAGGATGGCCGGCCCCGGCCGTCGAGTTCTTCACTGATTCGCGAGATCCAATCAATCGCGACGTTACACCAAACTCCGCTGGCAATTGATTTTGATGCAAAAATAGATCGATGAGTTTGGCAAAAAGTGTCAAATTGGAGCACCGTGGGTGCCCGAATTGAGATGCCCTGATCAAGGCGACTGAATTTTTTTCACGGCATCGATCGCTGCGGCCCGGGCAGATTTGTATTTGTCATTCTGCATGCGGTTGATCTCGTGAAGAGTGGCTTGCGCCGCAGGTCCGAGGTCCCCGAGGGCCGTTATCGCAGCGACTCGAACGACGAGATGCGAATCGGACAGAGCCGAAGTGAGTGCAATAAGTGTTGGTTCCGACTTGTCGTCAATTCTTCCCAACGCTTGAGCGGCCGCAGCCCGGACCAACCGGTTTCGATCCTTGATGGCAATCCGTAGATCCGGCGCAGCAGGCAGCGCGGGTGGCCCAATGACGCCCAAGGCTTGCGCCGCATATTCTCGTGTTAGAGGATCGAAATTACCTAGCCCGATCTGCAAGGCCGGGACCGCCGCGGGACCAAGTTTTCCCAAGGCGATCACGGCGCGATCTCGTGGGAAATAGCGGAGTCCCCCATTGCCGTAACCGTCCCCACCGACAACATACAGTTCGTAATTTGACAGCAGCGCAACCAAGACCGGCGCCGCCTTTGCCGCAGAAGGTCCGAGTTCCGCCAATAGGTCCGCAGCTTGACCTGCAGTGCTACAGCGATCAGATTGGCAGAGTTCAATCAGTCCCTCGATCAGTTCTGGAGCCTGCGGCGCCACTGCGTACAGTAACTGCGAGCTCTGCAGGCGAACTTTCAAATCGCTGACCAGAGTCCAATAAAAGTCCTTATTTGGCTCGGGAGATCGAAATCGCATTCCGGCAACCAAATTGGGTAACGCTGGTTTCGCGTCCGCGCCTAAGGATGACCAAATCGTTAGCTCGGCTTCGCTCTCAGCCTCGAAAAAATCCTGGCAATGCAATAACCCCTCGGCCAAATCGACAATCGCTTGCGTCTGATTGCGGTCAATCATGACGACCGCCGCCAAAAAACCGTTTTTGGCGGCTTGATAATCTTGCCGCTTGATTTCAGCGAACAGTTCCGGGATGAGTGGGATTGCTCTCGCATTTAAGTCCGCAAGCCCCTGCGCGGCAGAGTATTTCTCTTTACGCTCGGCATCAGTCATCACAGACCGAAACAACGGCAAGAGGGCGGGATGATCGGGATTGATCCGTGCTAACGCCAGAGCCGCGTTCAACCTTTCCTCCGGAATATCAAACAACGGCTCTATCACAGGAACAGCAGCCTTCGCCTGGGGACCAAGAGCTCGGAGGACTTTTAACGTTGCGCCGCTGAGGTGCTTCGACTTTCTCAATGAGTTTATGATACTGGGCATAATCAACTGAAGCGGCGGTTGAATTTTCATCAGTGCATATCGCATAAAGTCACCCACTCTGAAGTGGTAGCCGCGAACTCCATCACGACTTCCATTACTGTCAACATTGTCCCCGAGACGCGCCGCCAAATCGGGAGCCGCAGAAACTGCGGCGGCGCCAAGTCGCCCCAACGCCACGGCCGCCGACGACCGGACGAAGCCTATTTCGTCGGACAGCGCCTTGATCAATGCTGGGACTGTCACATCTGGGATGGCAGGCAGGTGTCCGAACGCATCTGCGGCATTAGATCGAACGTTATTGTCCTTGTCATCCAACGCAGCGAGTAATGCACGCCTGGAGGCGGGCCCGATCTGACGCAAGGCCGTTGCCGCTTGACTTGAGAGCGACCATGAACGGTGAGCGGGCCAAAATGAATGCCATTCCGTGTCACGCAAGGCTAGTGACAGTGCCTCAATTGCAGGTTCGCCCTCCGCCCCCATTCCGGCCAGTGCATCGACTGCTGCAAACCGCATCACGGTTCGCGGGCTCTTCATGGCATCGATTAACGCGGGAATCGCCGATTTCGCTTCGGGACCAATCTTCCCCAATAGATCCGCCGCGAGTCGTTCCGGCGGCTCATCGAACGCGAAGAAATTCTTGTTTTGCCTGTCAGGTTCTTCGCGAGGGGCTGCGACCACCATTTTAATCAGTAACGGAACGAGCGTTTCGGCCGGTTCATCGAGCAGCCATAATGATTCGGCCGCGCGAACTCGTACCATTGGAGAAACGTCTTGCAGCATCTTCCTCAGTGCCGGAGCCGAGATCTCCTGCTCGGCCGAGCCGATGTCGCCTAAAGCCCGTGCGATCGAGGCTCGAACATCTTCAGCCGGATCGACTGCCGTGGCAATGAGTGCGGGCGCCATTCCACTTGCTTTCAATCCCAACCGGACCTGAATCAGATGCGGGATCGACATACGATCGTCGTGCGTACCGTTACGCACCGACTCGCTCAGCACGGCAATTCCGGATTTGTTTCGGGGATCGATACTAACAATCGCATAGCCGGCAGCTAACCGCACTTTCGGGTCCTTGTCGGACAAGGACTCTTGGATGGCAGGCAAGGCGGCTCTGCCGTGAGACTTGAATTCTGCCAGGAGTTCCAGCGCTTCAATGCGATTCTCTAAATTCGACGTTCTAACAACTCGAACAATCGCAGGAATCGCCGGCAAGGTCGCGTCGCCAGCACCTACATGGAGACTGAACAGTGCGTTGTTTTGTACTGCGAAGTCCGTACTGGAGAGTCGCTGAATCAAAATGTTGAGATCGTCATCGCCGTCATCGCCGATCGCCGTTGCAACCCAGGCACTCATTAAGACGAATATCGCCAGGAACCAGACGCGAAACATGATTGAACTCGCAATTTTTAAAGCTGGAAATCGGCGGACAAACCCCTGAAGACCATCACAAGTCTGCTTCTACGGCACGTGTGGCGGCATGGCTTCCATGGTGATGCAATAATCCAGGAAGCCAACCGATCTCCAAAACGCAATTCCTGCTGCATTGCCGGCAAGCACATCGATCCGTAACCGCTTGGCGTCATTCCAGGCATTATGCCACAACCAACCCAAGGCGTCGCGGCCAATCGCTTGCCGTCGCCGTTCTCTCGCGATGAACAGTTGACGCAAATACATGAAATCGGGATCTCGCCGGAATAAGGCGTATCCCACTGCAGCATTTCCGGCCTCGAAAACGACAGCGCGGTACTCGCCTTGTAACCATCCCCGCATGCGTTCAGTGAGTTGTGTCAGATTCATG
>JAQGHT010000621.1 GCA_028291565.1 Planctomycetaceae bacterium
GCGATCCCACAGTATTCGCAGCACTTCCAGTTCAGCCTGCGTTGGATGCGGTTGAGTCGGACGAACCATGTTGCACCTCAATCTCGAACGAAACTGTTCAAGTCGAGGGTGAGTCTACTGGTTAACCAGTAGTGTGTCAACGGTGAAACCCGTAGTTAAAGTCTCAGGGCCGATTGATGGGACTGATGGGACGTATGGGACCAATGGGACTATAAGTCGCATAAGTCCCATAAGTCCCATGCCGACACCGCCGCACGATCGCATTTAACCTGGGAACCAGCTTGGACTAATCCGCGCTGTTCGCTGGAAGCAACACACTGCGACCTTTGGTCGTGAATTCCGCAAGGCCCTGTTTTTTCAAGGACTGCAGATGTTCCAGCAGGATCATTCGCACTTCGCGTGTGGTCTCGATCGTTTGATGGACCCGGCTGTGTTCGGCCGTCACGATCAGTTCTGATTCCGCGGCTTCCAGATGGGCACTCCGGTAGGGGACGACGCCGTCTGATTGTTCGCTGGTCTCGCGGAGCAACCAGGGAGAAAGCTCCGAACCTTTGGTTTCGATACCGATGATGGAATGATAGTGAACATCGGCAGGCCGTGGTTGAGCGACCAGGATACTCAGGGCGCGCGAGTTCGGGGCCAATAGCTCCACACTCGTCGGCACATGCCCTTCGGGAAGATCGGGAATCTTGCGAATCATTTCCGTATTTGCTTCAGTCAACACGCTGCGCAATCGCACGAACCGGTTCGCGATCTGGCCCGGCAAACCCGGGCTGAGTGCGGAACCGTGATGCGGTGTCGCGATGAAAACCACGCGCTTGACATTCTTTTGTCGATCGAAAAAGAACGTTCGCGCAAGTTCGTCGCGGACATTGGGAGTCAGGCCCAAGCTGTCGAGTGGCTGCTTGCTGACGATTTCAAAGAAATCGTCTCCGCCATCGACCGTCATCATCTTACACAACAGGCCTCCCATGCTGTGCCCGACGAGAACCATTTGATCAAACGCGGGATCCACATGATTCGGATCGAGGTCTTGACGCAGCTTGACGAGTGCTTCGCGTAGATCCGCGGCGGAAGTGGGGAAGGGGTCCGCCGTGGGATAGAAATAAGACCAGAATTGAAAACGTTTCCGCATGACCGGGTCTGCCCATAAGTCGTTCAGAAGCGGGACCCAGGTAATGGGAGACGAGACCAGGCCGTGTACGAACACGACTGGAATCTTGCCCGGCTGATAGGGTTCCAACATCCGCATCCCGGACTTCTTACGCACAGAATCCGACCTCAGAAATCCGGCATAGGCCAGACGCTCGAGTGGTGACTGCGAAACTGTGCTGGCCAGGGGCGTCGTGAAGTCGGCTGCCAGTTCCACGACTTGCTCGCCGGCATCCGTCGATTGCACCGTCAGGGGATTGGCGAGTTCGAGTCGAACAGGCGAGTGCTTCGAAGCATTGAAATGCAAGATGGCCGTCGCCGGAAATGACATGGCTTCGGGCTCGTAGCGACGTTCCAGGGCTTCCGCCACGGCGCGCTTATGGATCAGTACGGGCACTCCCATTCCGCGCGTGCTGTGGAGTCGTGCCAGGCCGACGACCTGCAGATCTTCGCACAATTCCAGTTTTCCGAATTCCGAGGCATCCCGGTAAAACCCAGACTGTTCAATGGGAATGGTCGTCTCGAGATTCGAATCGTCCAGATTTAACGCGAGGATTTGTGACCGGCATTCCAGTTTGCCGGATTTGACCGCCAGTCTCAGGCAATGTGCGACCGAGCCGTTGTAAAGTTCCAATGAGCGCAGTGAGTGTTCGCTGGACGTTTCGGGCATGCCCAGGATGAAATAGGCTTGCCGCGCACAGGCCACATACCATCGCAGCGCGTCATCGGGAGACCAATACCGGGCGTGGCTGGCTGCTTGATAGGCGAGTTCGGCGGTTGCCAGAAGTTTTGTCGGATCCGTGTCCGTTGAAGGCTCTTCGAACAGGGCCAGCACAACCGATTCATCCGGGTGGGTGGAGCCTGAAATCTGTTGCGTGACTGGCGAAAGCCCGCGGAGCGCGATTTGATCAGGATGCGCGACATGACGGACCGAGATGCTCGCGCAACTGGTCAATCCGATGAGGCAAAATACTGCCAACCACGTTCCGGCCGGCCGCAATTTCTGCCGCAACTCTAGCCAGAACATTGAAAGGCCTTGGGAACAGAACTTCCTCGCGCGGGAGCGGCCGACACATCAGCGATATGCAAGAATCGCTCGGGAGATGCCATGTTGATCCGCGTGAAGTAAAAGGATTCGGTCATTGGTCCGTGGAGGCGCCTTTCCAAAGGGCGGTTCAATAACCGGAATTGGCATTCACGGCAAGATCAAGTTGCCGGCCCAAATTCTTGTCTGATAGGGTGCACCAATGCCTGCCGCATTCAGGAACGAGTGATGGGCGGCTCTTGATCTCGACTTTGGTCATCTTTCCAAACAAGTTGATCGATCAATGCTTGTGGTGTGAAACACAGAGGCACAGAGAGAACAGAGAAATCTCACTGGAATGCCTCTGTGCCCTCTGTTTGACAAACAATACGCTTCTTTGTGAGCCGCAAAGAATTCTTCGAATCGAGGTGATAACCTCTTGGATTGTAATGCTTTTCGGATGAGGATTGCATCACTATGTGAGACGTTGGTGTTGATGTAACACGCTTCATCGATCAAAACTGGATCGTGAAAGAAGAGGATCTTTGACAGAAAAATGGGACGACAGAAAAATGCGAAGAAGAAACAAGTCCAAGGTAACTCATTTTTCTGTCGTCCCATTTTTCTGTCATTGAAAACTTGACTTGGCTCAACCGAAGTTCAGAAAGGTGTTGGGTCGCGGGCTTCGCCCGCGCTGTGTTTCAAAATCGAGTTTGGATTATTGAAGCTGCTTTGAGTCGGTAGGTTTTTCAAATAACCGAATATTTCTGATTTGCCAAGGAATTTGCGTCAGGCCGTCCACGCAATGTGGCCAAAGTCGAATTGATGTGTGTGCCAGTATTTCCTTCACCGTTCAATTTGAACGCAAACGTCGGGTTAAAACGCCTTAGTCGAATAACGTCATCTTTCCTTCGTCGCTTTTAATCGAGTCACAAGGGGACGATGTTCGACGATCAAGACTTGTGAGTCGACCGAAATATCACGGAAGGCCTGTTTTAAACCCGAAGGCCAGGCCACCGTAAGCTCGTCGATTCGAATGGCATCGCCCAGACCAATGACCAGTTGGCGTTCGTTGCTCGCGTGATAGCCATCACCCGCTACCAATTGTCGGACAAGTTTCCGGCCTGCGACGTCCACTGTCACGGTCGTACCAATCGCATCGCGACTTGTTGTGACCGCACGCAGTTGTACGGCGATGAAATGTCCTGCCGACTGAGTCGTGTTGGTCAATAAGGCCGCCGGGGCATCGAGATGCGAAATGATCATGTCGTCGCATCCGTCACGGTTCCAATCTAATCGAGCCAGGCCGCGGCCCAGATATTTTCCCTGAAAAAAGGGACCGAGTGAGCTTGCCGAGAGCTCGGAAAAACGGCCGTTTCCCGCGTTACGAAAGTACTGGGGCGGCATCTGATACATGCGGCCCAGATCACGAGAATCGTCGACGTCCCCGTTGGTCAGAATGAGATCCAGAAACCCGTCTAATTCCGCATCGACAAATTGAGTTCCAAATCCCACCATTGGGATGCTGGATTCAAACAGGCCCCACTTACGGGTTTCGTCGAAGAAGACGCTGCCGGCTTGCTGGTGATACAACGTGTTTGGTTCGCTGTGGAAGTTCGTCACGAACAGGGCCAGTCGCTGGTCGTTGTCGAGATTTCCGGTGGCGACACCCATACAGGCCTGGGCTCGACCGTCTTCGTTGAGTGCAAGGCCTGAGGAAATTCCCTGTTCGGCAAAGATGGGGATTTCACCTCCGGGTGGCGTTTGATTCACAAAATAGAAATTGGGAACTGCATCGTTCGCCACAAACAAATTCAGCTTCCTGGACCCATCGAAATCTGCGGCAACGATTCCCATTCCTTTGCCGTCGGCAAGCATGATGCCAGAGGCTTGTGTCACGTCTCGAAATTGGCCGTCACCCAGATTGACATAGAGCCGGTCCTGTGCGGCAGGATAGATACGGGGCATGCAACTGCGAGGATGACCAGTTTCGTCGGCACAGACGCGTTCCAGAACGTCACTGCCAGCGAGATAGTTCACAACATAAAGATCCGGCAAACCATCGTTGTTCAAGTCCGCGATCAGGGAACTGGTCGTCCAGGAATCGCCTCCAGTGCCAGTTTGAAGAGTAATGTCGTCAAACGTTCCATCGCCATTGTTCTTGTAGAAACGATTACTGCCAATATTGCCAACGTAAAGGTCCGGGAAGCCGTCGTTATCAAAATCACCAACTGTGACCCCCTGGCTGAATCCGTTTTCTTTCAAGTTCGCGAAGAGTGTGATGTCTCGAAACTTTCCGTTCCCCTGATTCTGAAACAGTCGGTCCAGGTGCTCAAATTCGTCAAAGCGAGGCGGCCAGCGAGATCCTTGAGTCAGATAGACGTCGGACCAGCCATCGGAATCAAAGTCCAAAGCGGCGACGCCCCCGCCAGTAAACTCTTGCATTTTACGCTCAGGACGCAAGGGATTACTACTATTGAAATACTGAAACGTCAAGCCCGCTTCAGTGGCTTGATTGGTGAAGGAAACCGGGCCAAACGACGACTTCTTGCCAGACTCGGCCTGATTCACGGTCCGGCTGTTGGACCAATTCGGTAATGGGAAATCTGACCGATCGATGGCTGCGGCAAGGTTCAAGCCAGGTCGCGTTCGTGTCAACGGGAGACCTGCGATTTGGGGACGCAAGCGAAGCGACCCGTCGCGAGCCCATGCAACCTGAGGATATTTCCGGTGCGCCAGGCTGTGCCAACCGAATGCTTCCCAGATCAACCCCAGTGATTCCGCCTCCTGAGCGGACTGCCGCATGGCATCCTCGGCACCACCTCCACTCCACGCGGCTCTCACTGCTGTGTCGAACTTCTGCAGTTTCCCGGACCGCTCCAGAAATGGGGCAGCCAGCTTTTCCTTCCCTATGGAAACAAGCAGTTGAGCCAATTGGTAATTGGCAGCCTGGTGATTGGGGTCTCGGTCCAGGACTTCGAGGTAACAGCGCACGGCGGCGGATTTGTCGGATTGCTCGCGAGCCCAATTCGCACGTAGAAACCACAGTCCCGGAAGATTTTCGATGTCCACAGGCAATTCAGCGTGCCATTTCAGAAATTCAGCAGCCTGATGTTGCTCCAGCAGAGCCTGTCCCAGCTTCACTTGAGATTCCAGCATCTCGGGATGATTTCGCACGACAGGACGCAGGAGTTTTTCGGCCTGCACGGGATCCTGTTTGTCCAGACGTTCCCGAGCCAAGGCGGTCAGAACCAGGGGATCATCCGGCGCTGCCGCGCGAAACGCTTCGATCTGCTCGGGATTTTCGAAAATGTAATCACCCATGCAAAGCAGGAGCAGATGAATCGGACCAAACTGGTCTAATCGAATCAGCCGTAATCGCAAGGGAGTCGCTTCTCGATTACTTCCTGCCAACCCCAGCAGATATGCCAAACGCTCGTTCGCGAGAGGATTTTCCGGATCCAAATTGACGGCACGACGAAACTCGCTGACTGCGGCCGAAAGATGTTGGAGTTTATTAGTAAGGAGTTCCCCCGCTTGAATTCGTGCGGTCGGCCCAATCTGTTTGTCGTCGGGAACCTGCTCAAAAAACTCCAGCGCCGCTTCAAAACGTCCCATTGCTTCAGAAGTTCGACCCGCCAGCAATGCTGCGGCATGATTCTGGGGATCCTGCTTCAGAATTCGCCGGGTCAGCTCGTCGGTCAGAGCATAATCCCGACGGGAAAAAGCCAAATTTGCCGTTTTGAGCAGTTTCTGCGGGTCTTCGTGGATCAGCCAGACGAAGAGCAAATCTCCCACGATCACTAAAATCCAGAACAGAACGAAGACAATGAAAAACGCGCGTAACCACCGAGGTCCAGCACCGGATTTTTCTGCCTGGTCCTGTGATTTCATGGCGTTCCAACAACTGGGCCTGATATAGGAAAAGCCCGGTTCCCTATCGAGGAAACCGGGCTTTTCATGACATACTAACGCTGGATATTCCGGTCGACTTACGGGTGTAAACTGGAAGTTTACTGCTTCCCACAAATCATTCAAACTGAAACTGCTTGAGCTTCGTAGTTTTAAGGCTTCATGTCAAATTCAAATGGAGGATTTTCGCCCTCTTTCACGGTGGCCTTCAAATCGGAATTGAAATCATCACGATATTTCAGCGGGATATCGGCGTATTGCTTCGGCTTGTATGCGACACCCAATTCCGGGGCAGCTTCTTCCGGTGTCAACACAATCACCTTATATTCACCGACTGGCACTGGATCATCGAACGAAAATTCGCCTCCGACCACGCTTCCAATGACACTGACAGCCCGTTTTTTGTCCAAGTCGTTGAATTGGATGCGTGCATCCTTCACGGGCTTCCCATTAAACTTCAATGTTCCCGCAACCTTTCCCGTCTTTCCGAAACGCTTTGCGTCATCGACTTGCTGCGCACAACCAACGAAAACGAGTGAGAGAACAGTCAAAACGAAATAACGCCAGTGAACCAGTTCACTTAATTGCATTTGACGAATCCTAAATCGAGGTAGTCAATAGATAAACAATGACCCTATCCCGCAGAATACCAGTTGCGGGACAGGGATAAGTTTGAAAGTTTGCGGATAATCGATCGGAAAATTCAGACCGTGATCCATTCCAATCAGGGGCACTCAACACGAAGTCGAATCAACGTTCAACCGGTGCACCACTGAGGTCTTGTCAGAACTGGTTAGTAGTCACCAGCGACAAACCCTTCGGATTTGCAGGCGATAGCTGACAATGTCGTGAAACTCATATTTTCCGAGAGGAAGCGAACGGAACCATCTCCCATTAATACGTGAGTTCCACCAACGTGGAAGGAATTGATGATCGTGTTGCCTTCCCAAGTCTGATCTGCACCTGCCGGGGCACCGCCGGATTTGAAATTGTAATTGATCGGGTAACGAATTGCTGTCGTTCCCACGCCCCAGTGGGTGTCCGCAGGGGGAACGCCAGCACCAGCGCCAGACCATCCGCCATAGTAATTGTTTCGCAAGTCTTGGCCGTTGACCGTGCCTGATTGCTCGGCAACCAGAAGAGTGTTGGACAAACCATCTGTCACACTGGCCACGGTCACTTTCACGTTTGGTACGGTGATCCCATTGTTGCAATAGATCGAGCCATAGGATCCGCCTGCGCAAATTGCCGTTGAAACCGCAGCACCCGTAGACGGATCAATTGTCGCTCCGGAGATCCCTTCATAGCAGTGGGTCTGTCCACCCGCGCTATTGTTCGAGACTGCAGTATTGTTGGTTGGCAGTGTCGAGGAGGGACAGTTGAAAACCGGAACGGAGAGTCCAGCCAACACGGCCGTACTAGCGGGATAACCCGTTGAGGAGGTGAAGGTGCCGCTGACCATATCCAATTTCGAATAGAGCGGTGCTTGGTCAATGTAGGGCAGAATGAAAACTCGCCAGTTGGGCTTGCTGACAGCCCCT
>JAQGHT010000649.1 GCA_028291565.1 Planctomycetaceae bacterium
ATACTCCGCGTGGCGGATCGACGAGTGTCATAGATCCCCGAGCTTGATCCAATTTTGGTCTAGAGTCAGTGGCTTGGCAGGGTGTTGAGTCGCGACTCCTCAAGGAGAGTCAAACATGAAGCGTATGACCGTAGCGATGTTGTTCTGTGCTTTTTCCGTCATGACGTTCGTCGGTTGCGGCGGCGGCGAAGAAACCAAGAAGACCGAAACCAAGAAGACCGAAACGAAGACCGAAGAGAAGGCCAAGTAATCGAAGGCCCGGCTATAGAAGGCCCGGTAATTTCCTGAATGAGCGTTTCGTTTTCGGGACGATTAATCAGAATGTTTGCGCTGCCGGGGATTTGTTGAGTACCGAAAGGTGCATCGGCAGCCTTGCCGCGAATGTGAAATACGAAAAACGCAAGGGAGACTCATTGGGTCTCCCTTGCGTTTTGTGTTTCTGCATCTTGGATTGCTTGCTCCGAGTTACTGTTTCGGAGTTGCAGACTTCGTCGACGTTCGCGGTCGAGCAGTGGCTGCGCCGGAAGTACAACTGGTGGTATTTGCTGCTGGCCGTCCGGTTTGACTTGCAGGCTGGTTCACGGTGTTGCTATTGGTTTGGGTCGTCTGCTGTCCGGCGTTCGGATCGCTCGAGGGACTTGCCTCGACCCCAGTCGGATCTTTCCAGGCTTCAGTCGACCAGAACGAATAGGTTTCAATCACTTTATCGCCGAGGCTGACCAATGTCGCATGGAATTTCTTGGTGGTCATGTCGTGGTTTTCAATGACCTGCTGCAAAGCGAACCGTCGATTCGCTGGAATGTAGCTGAAGAACTTGCCTTCGCCCATCACATCATTTTCGGCGAGTAACTTCAGCAGAGCAGTCCGGGGGACGTCGCGCGAGGAACGGGGCAATTCGTCCAGCCAGGCCATGATCCAGATGCTCTTTCCATCAGAGCTGAGCACTGCTGACATCGACAGATTCCAGTCTTCGCCACCTTTCGGCTTCCGGACGAACGCAAAGTCAAATCGGCTTTGACTTTGAGTGGGTTTTAAATTGATGGCTTCCAGCAGTTTCTTCAGCGTTTCTTCTGAGAGTGCGCCTGGAGCTGCTGCTGGCTTTGCGGTGGGCGTAGCCTCTTGCCCGAGAGCCAAGCCGGGGACAATCCCCGCGAATGCTGCGGCCGCCAGCCAGTCACGACGTGTCACTTCCATTTCAGACCCTCCTTGGTCGAATGTTTCTGCCTATTTCGCCAGAGGCGATGAGCAACTTATGCCGCGCTCGGTTAATTCGAAATCTCTTTAATTCTGCGGAAATAGATAATCCAGGCAAATCTGGGACCAGGTTTCAAAACGGTCACGTTCCTGGTGGAGTTGTGCCGGCAAGGCAAACCCTGTCTCAATTATCGACTTTTCCCGTGGTAGAACTTTTGGCGCAGCAAGGTCAAAAATATGGACAATTCCAAGATGGACCCGGCCAACTTCAGTCAAGTCATCATTGATCAAGCCCACGAGATGGTGCTCATATGACGTGTCGATGATCACTTCTTCTTCAATTTCACGTCGCATAGCTTCCAGATACGGCGATGCGTCACGGCCTGCATCGACGCTGGAAATATGCCCGCCAATACCGATCGACCGTTTGCTGTGCAACCGGCCTTCGCCTTGAGCTTTGCCTCGGGTGTAATAAAAAATCTGATCTTCAAAGCGGAAAATGCAGTAGGGAATCAGCTGTTTGAAGCTGGGGTCGCTTTCCATCTGCGGGCGTGGCCGGTAACTGGTGTGAGCTGCGTCCAGGAGCGTGTCCAGGTAAGGGCCAGTATTGGCATTGAAGCCCTGAAAATGACCAATTTCATGAAACAGCAGGGTTGGAACAACGAGAATGTGCTCAACTTCTTCAACGCCAACAGACATCTCAACTCTCCGGGGAATAGGGCAAATCAATTCGCGATCAATTTCCGCTTTGGATCGGCTCTTTCATGACTCATCAATGGCCACAGCAAACGGTCGCCGGTCCTTTTTAGGATTTCAGGTGCCGCGAACGCAAGGGTAAACCCAAATCCTAAGCCTCGACATGGCACAGCGGCAGAGCTTGGCGAAACTTCTGGATTCCAGCGCGAGTGACTTGGGTACTCCGAACATTCAAGGACTTCAATGTCCTGACTCGGGCCAGTTCTTTTAACGCGTGATCGGTGATCTTGGTTCGCGTCAGGCTGACTTGTGTCAGCCTGTGGCATTTGGACAGGTTGGCGATGTCGTCATCATGCAGTGCCGAATCGACGATCTGTAATTCCGTCAAATCGGGGAAGTGGGCAAAGATTTTCAACCAGGTTGGACGCGACGCTTCGGCATTCGTCAAGACGAGGTGCTCGATCGGTAGCGAGAGTTTTAACAGCCGTTGCAACTCTATGTCACGCAGTCCGATAAGATTGAGTTGTCGTAATTCCGGAAAATGTGATTCATGTATCGGAGCGCCGACGAATTGACTGGCATCGAGTCCTAGTGAACGAAGTTGCGGTAAGGACTTTAATGCGGGAATGGTGATGCCCGTCCCGGGGATATTCAAGACGGCCAATCGTTCGAGTTGCGACAGAACAGGAATGGAGCGATCGGTCACCTGGCGATTGTCCGGCATCGACAGTGCTTCCAATTTCCGCAGTCCAGCGAGATGTTGCAGCTCTTCGTCCTGGATCTTTCCTGAAATCAACGTGATCTGCAGGATCACGAATGGACTTTTCGGGATTTCATTTCCGCGAACGAGGTCGCGACGTTGTCCGTTGTCTTCTTCAATCTGAATTGTCCCGCGCTGATCCAGCACCCACTCCGCCGCATGTCTGTCTTGTGCGTGATCAGTATCTTCGACTTCGTTGTGAATTTTCGACGAGTTTTCCCCGGTCGATTTATGCACCACCGGATGCACGTTTGATTTCGAATGGGCGTGAGATGCGGATGAGGCCTCGCGGCCTCCAAACCAAACCCAGGTCAGGATTCCGATGACGAGTAAGGTTGCTGCACCACCGAACATGATCTTGGGTTGACGCAGCTGCTTGAGGTTGAATCGGGAACTGCTGCCGGAATTCAGGTGCCGGTGCGTGACGTCGAGTTCGCCCGATGCCGGTGACCAGTCGAAATTCACGACTTCGGAATTCGCCGAGATCGCATTCGCATCATAATCCGCGGGCAGTGGTGGAGGTACGAAATTCCCCGAATCCTCCGCAACCGCTACGGGTCGAATTCCGGTCGTCCGGTGTTCGACCTCGCCCACCATGCAATGGGCCAGTGCCGCGATCAGCTCCGTCATCGACTGGTATCGGTCGGCGGGCTTCTTGGCAACCATTTTGCGAAAGACGGCGTCGACTTCCTCGGATACATCAGGCCGAAATGTGCGGATGGACGGAATCGGCCATTCACGATGGGCGAGGATCCGCTCCATGAGTGTTTCACCGCCGTACGCGCTGCGTCCCGTTAATAGGTAGAAAAATGAAATTCCCAAACTGTACAAATCTGAGCGAGGGTCGGCCTTCTTCGTGTTTTCCGCTTGTTCCGGGGACATATAGTCCACGGTCCCCATGATGATGCCCGTATCGGTCAATTCCGCTTGCTTTGCGTTGAACGGGGTCGGATCTTCTTCCAGCCGAGCTAGTCCCATATCCAGGACTTTGACTGTGCCGGCCTGATCCAGCAGCAGGTTGGACGGTTTGATGTCACGATGGATGACCCCTTGCTGGTGTGCGTATTCCAGGCCGCGGGCCGCCTGGTGCAGGTAGTTCAATGCGACTTCAACCGGTAGCGGACCTTCCTTTTGGACCACTTCAGCCAGATCGATTCCCTCGACATATTCCAGAACGAGGAACCGGGTCTTGTGATCTTCGTCCGCATCGTAGGCCGCGACGATATTCGGATGGGATAACTTCGCAGCCGCTTCGACTTCCCGTTGAAAACGCTGCAAGGCCAGCGGCTTCTTGGTGACGCCCGGCGACAGAACTTTGATCGCGACCAGCCGCTTTAGCAGCTTGTGCTCAGCTTTGAGCACCAATCCCATTCCGCCTTGTCCGAGTTTGTCCAGGATGCGGTAGTTTCCCAGAGTGAGATTTTGCAGCTTTCCGAGATAAATCTGGGTCGCCTGATACGACGTCAACTTCTTCTGGCGAATCAATTCGCGCGCGAGTTGTTCGCCGTCATGAGGCCGTCGTTCTGGCGGCAAGCTGCTGACCAAGGTGCGCAAATCCGCTGCTGCCAGCAATTTGCTGGCCACCAGTTGCGTTGCGAATTGGTCAAGTGAAAGGGGCATGTCGCTGGGAATCGATTAAAAGGCGGGTGATGCTATTCTAAGGTCATGGAACGTTTTGGAGAATACCTGGCTCCAATGTCGCCCCGCGATCTCAACGTCAGGTCACAAATCTTACGGAATCTTGGACGCGGCGAGCCCAAGTCAACTTCACGTCATTAAGCTCACATCTCACTGACACAACTTGTGCCTGACGTACTGCTTGAGAATTGAGGCTGCTTCGGCGGTATGCCAATTCTGAAGGAGTTGATGCTGTTGAAAGTATGGCTTGGAATTCGATGCGTCAGCCGAAATGCGAATATTT